>JBAUUM010000241.1:0-13555 GCA_049582705.1 Actinocatenispora sp. | reverse complement strand
GGCGTCGGTGGGCGCGGCGTCGGTGGGCTCGGCGCCCGGGAACAGGGTCGTCATGAGGGGCTCGGCCTCCTGCAGGCGTTGCCACTCGGGCTCCAGCAACGCGGTCGCCGCCGCGGGCGTGCGGTCGGCCGCGGGCAGCTCGAACAGCCGCTCCAGCACGGCGTGCACCAGGGTGCCGCGGGCCTGGTCACGGGAGGGTGTCTCGGGCAGCCGGTCGATGCTGCGCAACCGGTAGAGCAGCGGGCAGGTCTTGAAATCGGCCGCGCGCGACGGCGAGAGCGAGCCTCGGACCTCCGCCAGCACGCTCGCGGTCGGCGTGGCGTCCCGGTGCCGGCGCAGCGGATGCTCCGAGCCGCGGGCGCCCGCCGCGTCGGCCTGGTCCCCGCCCGGCGCACCGGTCGCGGACGCAAGCGGGAAATCACCGGGTTGGGAGGTATCCACCGTCATGACCCCGAGGGTAGGGCAGGGGTCCGACAGCGACGGTCCGACGCCCGGGGCGGTCCCGGACGGGTCTGCCCGGGACCGCCCGCTGCGTAGCATGGGGCTGATGGAGAACAGCACCCGACCTGCGGCACCGTCACCACCCGGCGTCCGAGTTGGTCGGGTCTGGGGGATGCCCGTCCACCTGTCCCCGTCGTGGCTGGTCCTGGCGCTGCTGATCACGTTCACGTACGGCGGCGTGGTCCGGGCCAACATGCCGGACCTGTCCCCACAGCTCGCGTACGCGGTCAGTTTCGGCTTTGTGGTGTGCCTGCTGATCTCGGTGTTCCTGCACGAACTCGGCCACGCCCTGGTGAGCCGGTGGTCCGGCATCGGCGTGCGCGGTATCAGCCTGGAGATGCTCGGCGGCTTCACCGAAATGGAGCAGGAGGCGCCGCGACCCCGGACCGAACTGGTCATCGCCCTCGCCGGCCCGGCGGTCTCGGCGGTGCTCGGTCTGGGCGCCTGGGCGGTGCTGGGGTCGCTCTCGCCGGGCTCGGTGGCGCACGAGCTGGCGTTCCAGCTCGCGGCGAGCAACCTGATCGTCGCGGTCTTCAACGTCCTGCCGGGCCTGCCGCTGGACGGTGGTCGGGCGTTGCGGGCCGTGGTCTGGGCCGCCACCTCCGACAAGTATCTGGGCACCCGCGTCGCCGGGTACGCCGGTCGCGGTGTCGCCGCCCTGACGCTGCTCGCCTGCCTCTACGCGTACCTGTACTGGCCGGTCGGACCGCTGAGCGTGGTACTCGGCGCGATGGTGGGCATCTTCCTGTGGGTGGGCGCCGGTCAGGCGATCCGTGGCGGGAAGCTGGCGGCCCGGTTCACGCTCGTGCACGCCGGTCGGCTGGCCCGCCCGGCCCTGCGGGTGCCGTCCGGGACGCCGCTGGCGGAGGCGACCCGCCGGGTGGCCGAGAGCGGCGCCGGGGCCGTTGTCGTCGTCGACGCCAGCGGCTCGCCGACCGGGCTGGTCAGCGAACACGCCGCGGCCGCGGTACCCGCGGAGCGTCAGCCCTGGGTCGCGGTCGACTCGGCGAGCCGTACGTTGAGCGCCGGGATGGTGCTGGGCGCCGAACTGGCCGGCGAGGACGTGATGCGGGCGGTGCGCGACCACCCGGCCACCGAGTACCTGGTGGTGGACGGCCCGAGCGGTCTGCCGCCGGCGGCGGAACATATCGTCGGAGTACTCGTGGCCGATGATCTGGCCAACCTGCTGGACCCGAAGAGGACGATCAGTTGACCCTGCCAACCACCCCGACCGCCGACAGCACCGAGACCCCGCACAGCGCGCGGCAGACGCCTCCGGGCGCGCGCCGCGGGCCGTTCCGGGAGGGCGACCGGGTGCAGCTCACCGACCCCAAGGGCCGACTGCACACCATCGAGCTGGTCGCGGGCAAGGTCTTCCACACCCACCGGGGCGCGCTGGACCACGACGACCTCATCGGCCGCCCCGAAGGCAGCGTCGTCACCTCGGCCGGTGGCACCACGTACCTGGCGTTGCGGCCGCTGCTCAGCGACTACGTGCTGTCCATGCCCCGCGGGGCGCAGGTCATCTACCCCAAGGACGCCGCGCAGATCGTCGCCCAGGGCGACATCTTCCCGGGCGCCCGGGTCGTCGAGGCCGGCGCCGGATCGGGTGCGCTCACCTGCTCGCTACTGCGCGCCGTCGGGCCGGACGGCGAGGTGCACTCCTACGAGCAGCGGCCGGACTTCGCCGAGGTCGCCCGCCGCAACGTGGAGACGTTCTTCGGTGGCCCGCACCCGGCCTGGCGGCTGACCGTCGGCGATGTCGCGGACGCCACCGACACCGGCATGGACCGCGTCGTCCTGGACATGCTCGCGCCGTGGGAGATGCTGTCCATGGTGGAACGGGCGCTCATCCCCGGCGGCGTGCTGATCGGCTACGTCGCCACCACCCCGCAGCTGTCCGAACTCGTGGAGGGGCTGCGTGCCCGCGGCTCGTTCACCGAACCACGGGCCTGGGAGTCGCTGGTCCGCGACTGGCACGCCGACGGGCTCGCGGTCCGGCCGGACCACCGGATGATCGCGCACACCGCCTTCCTGATCAGCTCCCGAAAACTGGCCGAGGGTGTGACGGCGCCGGCCCGACGCCGTAAACCGTCCAAGGGTGCCGAGGCGTACGCCGCCCGACGGCGCGCCGCCGGCGACACGCCCGGGACGCAAACATCTACCGTTGCCGATGCCACCTGATCCGGCCGATCGTGAGGGTGATCCGGTGAGTCACGGCGGCAGACCCGCCACCTTCGACGCACCGGGCCCCACCAGGGCATTCGGTGACCCTTGATAGCGTCTACCTTCACAGTCCGTGAGCGTAGGTGGACATTCGTCGCTTCTTCTCGACGCCGCCGGGGTTGTGCGGGCATGATCTCGACATCAACCCGGCGCTGCTGGGACGAGCCCTAACCGGGCATCACCGGTTAGGGTTTATACGTAAACCTCGAGCCAGGGAGGTGGGCACGTGGCACGCAGTGAAGACCCCGAAAGCCGCGCCGCGCGCTGGGAAAAGGAAGCCCACGACCTCTCTACGCAGGTTGCGTTCCTGCAGGAGGAGCTGGCTGTGGTCCGGCGAAAGCTGACCGAGAGCCCGCGTCAGGTCCGGTTGCTCGAAGAGCGTCTTGCCGCCGTCCAGGCCCAGGTGCAACGCCTGGGCGATCAGAACGAGCGGCTGGTCACCACTCTCAAGGACGCCCGAGAGCAGATCGTCACACTCAAGGAGGAGATCGACCGGCTCGCCCAACCGCCCAGTGGCTACGGCGTCTTCCTCGGTCGCTACGAGGACGGCACCGTCGACGTGTTCACCGGGGGGCGGAAACTCCGCGTCGCGGTGTCTCCGTCGGTCGGCCTCGAGGACCTCCAGCGTGGCCAGGAGGTCCTCCTCAACGACGCGCTCAACGTCGTGGAGGGTCTGGGGTTCGAACGCGCGGGCGAGATCGTCATGATCAAGGAGCTGTTGGAGTCGTCCGAAGGGACCTTCGACCGCGCCCTGGTCATCTCGCACGCCGACGAGGAACGTGTCGTCCACCTCGCCGAGATTCTCGCCGACCAGTCCCTGAGGGCCGGCGACGCGCTGCTCATCGAGCCACGGAGCGCGTACGCGTTCGAGCGCATCCCGCGCAGCGAGGTCGAGGAACTTGTCCTCGAAGAAGTGCCCGACATCGACTATCACGACATCGGTGGCCTCGACTCGCAGATCGAAATGATCCGCGACGCCGTCGAGCTGCCCTTCCTGCACGCCGACCTGTTCCTCGAGCACAAGCTGCGTCCGCCGAAGGGCGTGCTGCTCTACGGTCCGCCCGGGTGCGGGAAGACGCTGATCGCCAAGGCCGTCGCCAACTCGCTCGCCAAGCAGGTCCTGGCGCACCGCGAGGGGGAGAAGGCGCGCAGCTTCTTCCTCAACATCAAGGGCCCAGAGCTGCTGAACAAGTACGTCGGCGAGACGGAGCGGCACATCCGGCTGATCTTCCAGCGTGCGCGGGAGAAGGCCGGCGAGGGCGTGCCCGTCATCGTGTTCTTCGACGAGATGGACTCGATCTTCCGCACCCGTGGGTCGGGGGTGTCCTCCGACGTGGAGAACACGATCGTCCCGCAGCTGCTCAGCGAGATCGACGGCGTCGAGGGCCTGGAGAACGTCATCGTCATCGGGGCATCCAACCGCGAGGACATGATCGACCCGGCCATCCTGCGGCCCGGCCGCCTCGACGTGAAGATCAAGATCGAGCGTCCGGACGCCGAGTCGGCCAAGGACATCTTCACCAAGTACGTGGTCACCGGGCTGCCGTTGCACCCGGACGACCTGGCCGAGCACGGCGGCTCGCCGGAGGCGTGCATCGACGCCATGGTGCAGGCCGCGGTGGAACGCATGTACGCCGAAACGGAGGAGAACCGCTTCCTGGAGGTCACCTACGCCAACGGTGACAAGGAGGTCCTGTACTTCAAGGACTTCAACTCCGGCGCGATGATCCAGAACATCGTCGACCGGGCCAAGAAGATGGCCATCAAGGCCTTCCTCGGCACCGGCATCAAGGGCCTGCGTCTGGCGCACCTGCTGGACGCCACGGTCGACGAGTTCCAGGAGAACGAAGACCTGCCGAACACCACCAACCCGGACGACTGGGCACGCATCTCCGGCAAGAAGGGCGAGCGGATCGTCTACATCCGCACGCTCGTCTCCGGCAAGGGCACCGAGTCCGGCCGTTCCATCGACACCGTGAGCAACACCGGCCAGTACCTGTAGCCGGGGTTCACCCGCCAGCCCATCCGGGGCGGCCTCCGATCGCTCGGGGGCCGCCCCGACCCGACCTGTCAAGGCACCGGGCCGGACCCGGGTGCCAGGGCTAGGCTCGACACAGGGTGCGCGCCGTCTGTCCGGGCGTGTGGCACACCGGGAGCCATGAACCAGCGAAGCGAGGGATGGCATGAGTGCAGACGCCAGGCGACGGCCACCGACGGCCGGCGTCGCGGGTGCCGAACATCGCGGACAACCACCCGGTCAGGCCAGTGACAGCGCCGCCCCCTCCGGACCGACCGGCAGAAGCGCGTGGCGGGTGATGGGCACCGAGGTCGAGTACGGCATCTCCGTGCCGGGACGCCCCAGTGCGAACCCGATGGTGACCTCCTCCCAGATCGTCAACGCCTACGGTGCGCGGCCCGAACTCGACCGTGGTGGGCGCACCCGATGGGACTACGAGGAGGAGTCACCGCTGCGCGACGCGCGCGGTTTCACCTATTCCGGCGCGTTGTACGACCCGGCCGAGGCACTCGCCGACGAGGACCTCGGCCTCGCCAACGTCATCCTCACCAACGGCGCCCGGCTCTACGTCGACCACGCGCACCCCGAGTACTCCACGCCGGAGTGCACCAACCCGCGGGACATCGTGCTGTGGGACAAGGCCGGTGAACTCGTCATGGCCGAGGCGGCCCGGCGGGCCTCCAGCGTTCCGGGCGCGCAGCCGATCAACCTGTACAAGAACAACACCGACAACAAGGGCGCCAGCTACGGCACCCACGAGAACTACCTGATGCGTCGCGACACGCCGTTCGCCGACATCGTGTCGCATCTCACCCCGTTCTTCGTCACCCGGCAGGTCTTCTGCGGAGCCGGCCGGGTCGGCATCGGCCAGGACGGCTCGGGGTCCGGCTTCCAGATCTCCCAGCGCGCCGACTTCTTCGAGGTCGAGGTCGGGCTGGAGACCACCCTCAAGCGGCCGATCATCAACACCCGGGACGAGCCGCACTCCGACGCGGACAAGTACCGGCGGCTGCACGTCATCATCGGCGACGCCAACCTCTCCGAGATCGCCACGTACCTCAAGGTCGGCACCACCTCGCTGGTCCTGGCCATGATCGAGGCCGGCGCGCTGCCCGGTGACCTCGGGATCGCCGACCCGGTCGCCGAGCTCAAGGAGGTCAGCCACGACCCGTCGCTGCAGCACCGCATCCGGCTGCGGGACGGGCGTCAGCTGACCGCCCTGGACATGCAGTGGGCCTACCTGGAGCACGCCCGCGCGTTCTGCGAGCGCGAGTTCGGTGCGAACCTCGACGAGATCACCGCCGACGTCCTGGACCGCTGGGAGAACGTCCTCACCAAGCTCGGTGAGGACCCGATGAGCTGTGCCGACCAGCTCGACTGGGTCGCCAAGCTGCGGCTGCTCAACGGCTACCGGGAACGTGAACACCTCGACTGGTCGTCGCCGAAGCTCGCCCTGGTCGATCTCCAGTACTCCGACGTGCGGCCCGGCAAGGGCCTTTACCACCGTCTGGTGGCGCGTGGGGCGATGCAGACGATCTTCACCGAGGAGGAGGTCGTGCGTGCCGTGGGCGAGCCGCCCGAGGACACCCGCGCATACTTCCGGGGTCGTTGCCTGCGCAACTATCCGGCCGAGGTGGTGGCGGCGAGCTGGGACTCGGTGATATTCGACGTCGGCCGGGAGTCCCTCGTTCGGGTCCCCATGATGGAGCCCCTGCGCGGCACCCGCCGGCACGTCGGCGCCCTGTTCGACCGCTGTGTGAGTGCCAAGGATCTGCTCGCCGAGCTGACCTCGGACTGAGCGGGCAGGACAGACTGGGCGATTTCCCGACGGCGTGTCGTCGGTGCACCGAGGTAAATTTCAAGCAACCGTCCGGTCCGGTCAGCACGACCGGACCGGCGCATGAGTGGGTTGTGAGCGAGGGGAGAGGCCGATGGCCACACGAGACACCGGCGGACAGTCCCAGTCCAACCGCGGTCGTCAGGACGACGAGGTCGACGAGGCACCAACCGTCGACCCCGAGGTCGCCGAGCGCCAGGAGCAGCTCACAGAGGACGTCGACGACCTTCTCGACGAGATCGACGGCGTTCTGGAGGAGAACGCCGAAGAGTTCGTCAAGGGCTACGTCCAGAAGGGCGGGGAGTAGGGCTCGTCGGCACGCATCCGACAGGTCCTCGTGATGCGTCTGCCGAGTGACGACCCGGACGGGTTCCGTCGAAGCTGGACTGTCGTCGAGGCGCTGCGCCTCGACGACAGTCTGTGCGGCGCTCCCGGACACTCGGCGCCCGCCACGCCCCTGCCCCACGACCGCGGGACAGGGGCACATCGCCACGGCAGGACGCCCGGCGGCATGTGCGTGATCTGTGAACGGACCCGACCGGAGCATGTGGACCACGATCATGTAACCGGGCGGGTTCGTGGCATTCTGTGCTTCAACTGCGACGGCGGACCCGGTCAGTGCGGGGACAACGTCGAGTACCTGTGTCAGGCGGTCACCTACCTGAAGGGAACCACTCCGTGGGTCGAGATCTCCCCGGGCTCCTACCGGCTGAGTTCGCCTACACCGGCGGCTCGTCATTCACCGACTTTCTGAGGGTCGCGTCGCCGGAGCTGCTGCCGGGGCGCCGGCCGCTGCCGCCGAACGTGGGCCTCGGCGACATCGCGCCGCACGGCACCACGATCATCGCCATCAGCTACGCCGGCGGCGTACTGATGGCCGGCGACCGGCGCGCGACGATGGGCAACCTGATCGCACAGCGCGACATGGAGAAGGTCTTCCCGGCCGACGCATACTCGGCGATCGGCATCGCCGGCACCGCCGGCATCGGTCTGGAGCTGATCCGGCTCTACCGGGTGGAGCTGGAGCACTACGAGAAGATCGAGGGCACCTCGCTGTCTCTGCCGGCGAAGGCGAACCGATTGGCGGCGATGGTCCGCGACAACCTCGGTGCCGCGATCCAGGGGCTCGCGGTGGTGCCGCTGTTCGCCGGCTACGATCCCGACGCCGCCGACCCGGCGACGGCGGGGAAGATCTACTCCTACGACGTGACCGGCGGTCCGTACGAGGAGCGCGACTTCCAGGCCGTCGGCTCGGGTTCGCTGTTCGCCAAGTCCGCGCTGAAGAAGCGCTACCGGCCCGACGTCACGGAGCAGGAGACGGTCCGGCTGGCGGTGGAGGCGCTGTACGACGCCGCCGAGGACGACACCGCGACCGGCGGGCCGGATCTCGCTCGGGGCATCTATCCGGTGGTCACCGTGGTCGACGCGGACGGGTTCCGCCGACTGTCGGAGGACACGCTGGCCGACGTGGTCCGTTCCGTGGTGGACGACCGCATGACGCGGCCGGGCGGCTGACCCGATGGTGGCACCAGTGACCGTTTCCTTCGACAGAACCGGAGAGCCGCAGCCGTGACGATGCCGTTCTACGCCTCGCCCGAACAACTGATGCGCGACAAGTCGGAGTACGCGCGTAAGGGCATCGCGCGTGGTCGCAGCGTGGTGGTGATGACGTACGCCGACGGGGTGCTGTTCGTGGCGGAGAACGTCTCGACCGCGCTGCACAAGGTCGCCGAGATCTACGACCGGATCGGCTTCGCCGCGGTGGGCCGCTACAACGAGTTCGAGAACCTGCGCAAGGCCGGTGTCCGCTACGCAGACGTGCAGGGCTACGCGAACAACCGCACCGACGTGCGTGGTCTGGGCCTGGCGAACGTGTACGCGCAGGCGCTCGGCACGCTGTTCACCGAGCAGCCGAAGCCGTTCGAGGTCGAGGTGTGCGTGGCGGAGGTGGGCGACAGCCCGACCACCGACCAGCTGTACCGGCTGACCTACGACGGCTCGGTCGGCGACGAGCCCGGCTACGTGGCGATGGGTGGCCAGGCCGAGGCGATCTCGAACGTGGTCCGCGAACGGCACCGCGACGACCTGACCCTCGCGGAGGCGCTCCGGCTCGCGGTGGACGCGCTGAGCGGCACCGGCACCGACAACCGTGAGCTGGCCGCGAACCAGCTCGAGGTGGCGGTGCTGGACCGGCGGCGGGTGGGTCGGAAGTTCCGCCGGATCACCAATGCGGCGCTCACCGAACTGCTGGGCGACACGGGGTCCTCGGCGCCCGCCGCGGTCGAGTCCGGTCCGGACGCGACGACATCCGACGAGACCGGCTCGGATACCGCCAAACCGGCGGCTCCCGCCGGCGGAAGCACGCCGAAGCCCCGGAAGTCGGGTGGCCGGCAGGCGTCGAAGCCGGACGACGAGGGCACGGAAGGGCCGGACAAGAAGGGCTGACCGGCGACGCGTTTCGCCGGGCAGGCAGGGGACCGCGCACCTCGGGCGGTCCCCGACGCGTCGCGCGCCGGCGCGGTCGGAACCGGACCAGACAGCATCGGATCGTGACCGCTTGACGGCAGCGCGGAGGCGGTTGATGCGGCTACTGTCGTGACATGGATCGGCGCATTTTCGGACTCGAGACCGAGTACGGCGTGACATGTACCTTCCGTGGCCAGCGACGGCTGTCTCCTGACGAGGTGGCCCGTTACCTGTTCCGCCGGGTGGTCTCGTGGGGCCGCTCGTCGAACGTGTTCCTGCGAAACGGCGCCAGGCTCTACCTGGACGTCGGATCCCACCCGGAGTACGCGACACCGGAGTGCGACTCGGTCGAGGACCTGGTGGCGCACGACCGGGCCGGTGAGCGGACCCTGGAGGGTCTGCTGATCGACGCCGAGCGGCGCCTGCACGACGAGGGCATCGCGGGCGAGATCTACCTGTTCAAGAACAACACCGATTCGGCCGGAAATTCGTACGGGTGCCATGAGAACTATCTGGTGTCCCGGCACGGCGAGTTCGGTCGGCTCGCGGACATCCTGATCCCGTTCCTGGTGACGCGTCAGCTGATCTGCGGCGCGGGCAAGGTGCTGCAGACGCCTCGCGGCGCCGTGTACTGCCTGTCCCAGCGCGCCGAGCACATCTGGGAGGGCGTCTCCTCGGCGACGACCCGGTCGCGGCCGATCATCAACACCCGCGACGAGCCGCACGCCGACGCGGAGCGCTACCGCCGGCTGCACGTGATCGTCGGCGACTCCAACATGAACGAGGTGACCACCCTGCTGAAGGTGGGCACCGCGGATCTGGTGCTGCGCATGATCGAGGCCGGCGTGGTGATGCGGGACCTCACCCTGGAGAACCCGATCCGGGCGATCCGGGAGGTCAGCCACGACGTGACCGGTCGGCGCAAGGTGCGGTTGGCGTCCGGCCGTGAGGCCAGCGCCCTGGACATCCAGCAGGAGTACTACACCAAGGCGGTCGACTTCCTCGCCCAGCGCGGCTCGGACGAGGGGGCCAAGCGGATCCTGGAGCTGTGGGGCCGGGTCCTGACCGCGGTCGAGTCGGGCGACCTGTCCAGCGTGCGCCGGGAGATCGACTGGGTGAGCAAGCTGGACGTGGTGGAGCGCTACCGGGCCCGCCACGACCTGCCGCTGTCGCACCCGCGGGTGGCGCAGCTGGACCTCGCGTACCACGACCTGCGTCGCGGTCGCGGGCTGTACCAGTTGATGGAGCGGCGCGGTCAGGTCGACCGGGTGGTCGGTGACGTGCAGATCTTCGAGGCCAAGGAGACCCCGCCGCAGACGACCCGGGCGAAGCTGCGCGGCGAGTTCATCCGGCGCGCGCAGGAGAAGCGCCGCGACTTCACGGTGGACTGGGTGCATCTGAAGCTGAACGACCAGGCGCAGCGGACGGTGTTGTGCAAGGACCCGTTCCGGTCTGCCGACGAGCGGGTTGACAAGCTGATCGCGAGCATGTGACTGGTCCCGTCGAGCAGAACGTGAGTCGGACAATGGCCGAAGGTAGCGATCCGGTGGCGCCGGGCCGGAACGAGGTGGACGGCCCGGACGCCGCGGTAGGGCGGGACACGCCCGCCGAGGGCGAGCAGCAGCTCCGGGCCTCCACACAGGACAGCGCCATGGGCCGGTGGGCCGATCGGCGGCGGACGAAGATCCGCAACGAGATCGAGCGGAACCGGCGCGGCGACTACAAGGTGCCGACCTGGGCGTTGCTGCTGATCCTCGTGGTGTTCGTGGGCGCGTGGGTGCTGGTGATCGCGCTGGCCTGACCGGCGCGACGCGCAGCGGTGCGCTGCGGCTCGGCCCGTTACCTGCCCGGACGGCGGGCCGGGCGGGCCGAGCGAGGTCAGCCTGCGGCGGCGGCCAGGTCTGCGGCGTGCCTGCCGGCAGCGGCGGCGGCGAGGAAGTACGCGGTGTCCTCGGCGAGTCCGCGACCCATCGTGGACAGCGCCGCCGGGACGTCCGCGAGCGCGTCCAGCAGGCCGTCGGTGGCCACGGTGACGATCCGGTGCCGGTCGGCCAGCGGTCCGAGGTCGTCGGCGACCCGTGCGGCGAGGGCCGGCTCCAACCCGGCGGGAACCACGAGGTCGGCGGAGCCGAGCGCGACCCGCCCGTACGCGGTGAGCGAATGGTGACTCACGCCACGGTGCCGGGGGCGCGGGTCGACGTCGGAGATGCGCAGCGACCCGACCGGCCGGCCGCCGAGCGCCGTGACCGCGTTGACGGCCTCGCCGACGGCGACGCCGGAGAATCCCCACCGGGTGCCGGTGCCGAGGTTTCCGGGTCCCTGGGCGACGACCGTGATGTCGGCGCGCAGGACGTGCCGGCAGGCCAGCAGCCCGGTGTGCACGTTGGTGGCCTCCAGGTCGCCGCCGAAGGCCTGGCCCGCGGTGACCGTGCCGGTGAGCCGGCCGGCCAGTTGGGACAGGCTGCGGCTGAACCAGGCGGGCAGCGCGCCGCCGTCGGTCATCAGGTACGCCACCCGGCGCCCGGCGGGGATGCCCGCGAGAATCGCCGGCAGCGCGGAGTGCAGGTCCGCCAGTACGACGGGCATGCCCGTCAGGTCGTCGGCGCCGGCGAGCGCGTCCCGATGCGGCGAGTCCTCCTCGTCGACGGCCAGCACGGTGGCCTGCAGCGGCGTGTACCGCGCCTTCACCACGTGCCCGGGGCCGGTCGGGTCGTCGGGCAGCCGGTCGGGCACCGCGACGATCAGGGCGTACCCGCCGGTACCCAGCCCCATCGCCAGCGCGGTCGTGTTGAGCAGGACCGTGTCCCCCGGTCGCGGCTCACCGACCAGGGCGGGGTAGCCGAGTGCGCGGACCCGGTCCGGGTCGTCCGCGCCGCGGCGTGCCAGCCGCACGTCGTACTCCACGGCGCCGCGCCAGCGCCGCCGCACGGCGAGCACCATTCCCTTCCGCCAGCGCACCACGCGGTAACGGTAGCCATCCGGTACGGGGTCACCCCGGTCGGGTCTGTCGCGACCGATGCCGCCTGGGCGGTTTGTCGGGCCCGCCCATCGGTGGTGTTGCCGCGAGGCCGCTGGCGGCATGGGATAGCCTGGCCAGGGTGTCGCGTACCCGGACCGAACGCCTGGTCAACCTGGTCATCTGCCTGTTATCCACGCGGCGGTTCCTGACCGCTGCGCAGATCGCCTCGACCGTGCCCGGTTACCAGCACGACGCGGCGGATTCCCGTGAGCACGAGGCCTTCCAGCGCAAGTTCGAACGCGACAAGGCCGACCTGCGTGAGCTCGGCGTGCCGTTGGAAACCGGCACCGCGAGCGCGTTCGACGTCGAACTCGGCTACCGCATCGCCCGCCGTGACTATGCCCTGCCCGAGATCCGATTGGCGCCCGACGAGGCGGCCGCGGTCGGGTTGGCGGCCCGGCTGTGGCAGCACGCGGGGCTGGCCTCGGCGGCGTCGTCGGGACTGCGCAAGCTGCGCGCGGCCGGTGTCGAGGTCGACGCGCAGGCCACCCTCGGGGTGGAACCGGTGGTGACGGTGGAACCCGCGTTCGAGCCGTTGACCCGTGCCGTACGGGCCCGCCAGGTGGTCGCCTTCGACTACCGGCCGCCGGAGGCGGACGCGTCCACCCAGCGCAGGGTGCAGCCGTGGGGCGTGGTGTCGTGGCGGGGACGCTGGTACGTGGTCGGTCACGACCTGGACCGGGACGCGGCGCGCTGCTTCCGGCTGTCCCGGTTCGCCGGGCCGGTACGCACCGTCGGCGGTCCCGACGCGTATCGGCCGCCGGACGACGTGGACCTGATCGGTTACGTGGCGCACTCGACCGGCCCGGTGGAGGCGACCCGCACGGCCACCGTACGGCTCCGGCCGGGCTGCGGTGCGGGGCTGCGCCGGATGGCCGCCGAGGTCGACGGCGACCTGGTGCGGTTGCGCTACTCCGATCCCGAGGTGCTGGCGTCCCGGCTCGTCGGGTACGGGGCGGGCGCCGTGGTGCTGGAGCCGGCCGAGGTGCGTGACGCGGTGGTGCGGCTGCTGGGCCCGCTGACCTCGCGGTACCCGGCCGCGTCGGTGGCCGCCCCGGAGCCGGCGGCGGGACGAAGCGAGGTGGGGTCGTGAACGCTGCCGCGGACCGACTGGGCCGGGTGCTCAATCTCGTGCCGTACCTGCTGGCCCGGCCCGGGATACCGATCGCCGTGGCGGCGGAGGATCTCGGCGTCACGCCGACGGAGCTGCGCGACGACCTGCAGCTGCTGTGGGTGTGCGGGCTGCCCGGCTACGGGCCCGGCGACCTGATCGACATGTCGCTGGACGGCGACTCGGTGACGATCACCTACGACGCGGGCATCGACCGGCCGTTGCGCCTCACCCCGGACGAAGGGCTGGCGCTGATGGTGGCGTTGCGCACGCTGGCCGAGACACCCGGGCTGGACCAGCGCGACGCGGTCGAGCGGGCCCTCGCCAAGATCGAGTCGGCGGCCGGTGAGGCGGCGGACACCGCGGGCCGGGTCGCGG
>JBAUUM010000240.1:0-2699 GCA_049582705.1 Actinocatenispora sp. | reverse complement strand
GGCGGCGGCGGCGACGGCGCCCCGCGATCGCGGGACGCCGTCGGGCGGTGCTCGGTGGGGCTACTCCTCGTCGGCCTTGTTCGTGGCCAGTCCCTCGGAGATCAGGTCCATCACGGTCGAGTCCTGGAGCGTGGTCACGTCGCCCATCTGCCGGTGCTCGGCGACGTCACGCAGCAGCCGGCGCATGATCTTGCCGGACCGCGTCTTCGGCAGGTCCGCCACGATCAGGATCTGCCGCGGCTTGGCGATCGGGGAGATCTCCCGCGCCACGTGGTTACGCAGCTCCTTGGCGATCTCCGCGCCCTGCGCCTCCTCCTTCGGTACCGAGCCGCGCAGGATCACGAACGCCACCGGCGACTGGCCGGTGGTCTCGTCGCTGGCGCCGACCACCGCGGCCTCCGCCACCTTCGCGTGGCTCACCAGCGCCGACTCGATCTCCGTCGTGGACAGTCGGTGGCCGGACACGTTCATCACGTCGTCGACCCGGCCGAGCAGCCACAGGTCGCCGTCCTCGTCCTTCTTCGCGCCGTCACCGGCGAAGTAGCGACCCGGGAACCGGGACCAGTACGTGTCCACGTACCGCTGGTCGTCGCCCCAGATGGTGCGCAGCATGCCCGGCCACGGCTCGGTGAGTACCAGATAGCCGCCCTGGCCGTTGCCGACCGCGTTGCCGGCGTCGTCGACCACGTCGGCGTTGATGCCGGGGATGGCCGTCATCGCCGAACCGGGCTTGCCGCGGGTGACCCCGGGCAGCGGGCTGATCATGTGGCCGCCGGTCTCGGTCTGCCACCAGGTGTCCACGACCGGGGTGCGGTCGTGCCCGATGTTCTGCCGGTACCAGATGTACGCCTCCGGGTTGATCGGCTCGCCGACGCTGCCGAGGATCCGCAGCGACGACAGGTCGAACCGGCCCGGAACCTCCGCGCCCCACTTCATGAACGTACGGATCGTGGTCGGCGCCGTGTAGAGGATCGTCACCTTGTACTTGTCGATCATCTCCCACCAGCGGCCCTGGTGGGGGGTGTCGGGGGTGCCCTCGTACATGACGCTCGTGGTTCCGTTGGCCAGCGGGCCGTACACGATGTACGAGTGGCCGGTCACCCAGCCGATGTCGGCCGCGGTCCAGAAGATGTCCCGGTCGGCCTTGATGTCGAACACGGCCCAGTGCGTGTACGCGCACTGCGTCAGGTAGCCGCCGGTGGTGTGCAGGATGCCCTTCGGCTTGCCGGTCGTGCCCGACGTGTACATGACGTACAGCGGGTGCTCGGCGTCGAACGCCTCCGGCGTGTGCTGGTCGGACTGCCGGTCCACGACGTCGTGCCACCACACGTCGAGGTTGTCGTTCCAGGCGACCTCCTGGCCGGTACGGCGTACCACCAGCACGTTGCGGACGTCCGGGCAGGACGCGACGGCCTCGTCCACGGCCGGCTTGAGCGCGGCCTGGCTGCCCCGCCGGAACTGGCCGTCCACGGTGATCACGACGCGGGCGTCGCAGTCCTGGATGCGGTCCGCGAGCGCGGTGGCGGAGAAGCCGCCGAACACCACGGTGTGCGGCGCGCCCAGCCGGGCGCACGCGAGCATCGCGACGACGGTCTCCGGGATCATCGGCATGTAGATGGCGACCCGGTCGCCGGTCCGCACCCCGAGTTCGATCAGCGCGTTCGCGGCCTGCGACACCATCCGCTGCAGGTCGGCGTAGGTGATGGTCCGGGTGTCGCCCGGCTCGCCCTCCCAGTAGTACGCGACCCGGTCGCCGTTGCCGGCCTCGACGTGCCGGTCGACGCAGTTGTACGCGGCGTTGAGCGTGCCGCCCACGTACCACTTGGCGAACGGCGCCTTCGACCAGTCCAGTACCTCGTCCCACTTGCGCGCCCAGCTGAGCCGCTCGGCTGCGTCGGCCCAGAAGCCGAGCCGGTCGTCCGCGGCCCGCTGGTAGGCGTCGGCCGTGACATTGGCGTCGGCGGCGAGCCCTGCCGGCGGATCGAACCTGCGCGTTTCGTGCAACAGGTTGGACAGCGCGCCGCCCTCTGCGGCGGCGCCTTCGGTGCTTGTCGTATCAGACATGAGCGCGACTCCCTCTCCGACGTGCCTGACCGTCAACTTAGTGCGATCCGGCACACATCGCGAGTGCCAGGGGTGGCCCGCGGTGGCCGGTCCTGCCCGATAGTCGCCGGCTCCGCGCGGTATCGGTCAACTGGTGCGCAGAACCTGCACATTCTCCGGTGATGTCCGCCGGGTCGTCCGACTCCGCCGACGACGCCACCGAACCGTCGGTCCCGGCCAGGAACCACACGGCGGTGGCGGTCGGTACGCCCGCCGGTACCGTGGCCAGTCGTGACCGTGTTGACACCGCTGCTGGACCTGCCCGACGTGGCCGGGGCACTGGACGACGCCCGCCGGGCCGTCGACTCGGTGCTCGCCGAGCGTTCCCTGCGCCGGACGGGCGGCCAGATCGCCGCCGAGGCGTCGCTGCGCTGCGCCCAGGCGTCCGCGGCGCTGGAGGGATCCGAGATCGCCCTCGACGAGGTACGGTCCGGCACCGTGACCGACCCGTTGGTGCAGGGCTGCCTGCGGGTCACCGAGGCGCTGCCCGCGCTCGTCGACACGTGGCTGCGCGCGCCCGGTCAGGTACTCGCCCGGCTGCACCTGCTGGCCGCCCGTGGCCTGGTGTCCGACGACCGGCTCGGCCGGCCCGTCGC
>JBAUUM010000239.1:0-3528 GCA_049582705.1 Actinocatenispora sp. | reverse complement strand
GCCATCGCCGCGACCAGCGCGGACAACGACTCGGGCCGCGAGCAGGTCTCGGCCAGGCCGCTGAGGCTCATCAGCGCCGCGTTGGCGACGCCGTGCGCGGCGATCGGCCGGTACATCACCACCGGCCGGGCCGACGCCATCGCCTCCAGCGCGGTCGCCCCGCCGGCGTTGGTGACCACCACGTCGGCGGCCCGGGTCCAGGCGGGCATCTCGTCCGTCCAGCCCAGCGGCAGCAACCGCCCGGTGGGCAGCCCGAGACCGGACAGCTCCGCGCGGAGCCGCCGGTTGCTGCCGCAGGCCACCACCACCTGGATCGACTCGCCGGCCCGCAGCAACGCGCTCACGGCCTCCCGCACCGCGCCGAAGCCGTAGCTGCCGCAGGACACCAGGGCCACGAAGGCGTCGGCCCGCAGCCCCAGCCGACGCCGCTCGGCGAGCCGGTCACCCGGGTGGAAACGTCCCTCCACCGGGGGTCCGGTGACCGCCAGCACGATGCCCGGCTCGGCCAGTTCCGCCATCGGCCGCGCCGCCGGGTGCATGACGAACGTGGCGTCCAGGTCGCGGTACAGCCAGAACGGGTGCGGCGCGAAGTCGGACACCCAGGCGCCGACCGGCACCGGCAGCGACCGGTTGCGGCGCAGCCAGGCCAGCCCCGCCGAACCCAGGGGGTAGGTGGACAG
Organism: Actinocatenispora sp.; assembly: GCA_049582705.1. GTDB lineage: Bacteria > Actinomycetota > Actinomycetes > Mycobacteriales > Micromonosporaceae > Actinocatenispora. The sequence goes on along the minus strand of JBAUUM010000239.1, from coordinate 2,848 downwards.
GATCAGGTCCGGGTCGAAGCGCTCCACGGTCGTCGCGAGCCGACGGCCCGACCACGCCGCGACCAGACCCTTCGACACCGACGCGAACCAGCGGTGCCGCCACAGCGAGGTGTAGAAGAACTCGTACAGCCACGGCATCGACTGGACGTTGGCCACGTAGATGCGGCGGAACACCGGACCGACCCAGCTGCCCATCGCGTCGAGCGTGTCGACCCAGCGGACCTCGCTGCCCGGCCAGTGCCGTTCCACGCCCTCCTGCAGCGCGCGGCCCGTCGCATGGTGCCCACCGCCCATGTCGGCGGACACGACCAGAACACGTCGCGGCGCGCCGGGCCCGGGGCCGCTGCCGACCCCGTCCGGGTCACGGGCCAGCGACGCCCCTGTTGCTGATCTGGTCATCGACGGCTCCCTGCGACGACGTGCCACGCGCCCGCCAATCTGATCTTCCTCACACCGTACGCGTCGAATCTCGCAGAGGTGTTCAATCAGCCCAGGTCAGCCGGAACCCCGCACCGTTTCGCCGGGCCCGCACCGGGAGTACCGCATGCCTGATGATATTCCGAGCCGGGCACGATGGTCCGGTTCCGCACCGATCCCGGCGGCCGATCGGGGCCGGGCGGGCGCCGGTAGGCTGGCCGGCGAAACCGACCCGGGAGGCGCGTGGTGGACTCCGCCGCACTGTTCACCGACCAGTACGAGCTGACCATGCTGTCCGCCGCGCTGCGTGACGGGACGTCCGAACGCCCGTGCGTGTTCGAGGTGTTCGGCCGCCGACTGCCCAACAACCGGCGCTACGGAGTGGTCGCCGGCACCGGCCGGTTGATCGACCTCATCCGCGACTTCCGTTTCACCGACAGGGATGTCGACTACCTGCGCCGCCGCGAGGTGGTGGACTCCGCCACCGCCGACTGGCTGGCCGGCTACCGGTTCACCGGCGACGTCGAGGGCTACCGTGAGGGCGAGCTGTACTTCCCCGGCTCACCGATCCTCACCGTGGTGGCGCCGTTCGCGGTCGGTGTGCTGCTGGAGACGATGGTGCTGTCGGTGCTCAACCACGACTGCGCGATCGCCTCGGCCGCGGCCCGGATGGTGACCGCGGCCCGCGGGCGGCCGATCATCGAGATGGGTTCGCGGCGCACGCACGAGGAGGCGGCCGTCGCCGCCGCCCGGGCGGCGTACCTCGCCGGCTTCAACTCCACCTCCAACCTGGCCGCCGGCACCCGCTACGGCGTGCCGACCGCGGGCACCGCCGCGCACGCCTTCACGCTGCTGCACGACTCGGAGGCCGAGGCGTTCGCCTCGCAGGTGGCGACCCTCGGCAAGAGCACCACGCTGCTGGTCGACACGTACGACATCTCGCAGGGCATCCGCACCGCGATCGAGGTGGCCGGGCCGGAGCTGGGCGCCATCCGGATCGACTCCGGCGACCTGGGCCAGATGGCCGTGCAGGCCCGGGAGCTGCTCGACTCGCTCGGCGCCCGGGACACCCGCATCGTGCTCTCCGGCGACCTGGACGAGTACTCGATCGCCGCGCTGGCCGCCGCGCCCGTCGACGCGTACGGCGCGGGCACCGCGGTGGTGACCGGGTCCGGCGCGCCGACCGCGCAGCTGGTGTACAAGCTGGTCGAGGTGGACGGCCGGCCGGTGGTGAAGCGCTCGGAGAACAAGGCGACGCTGGGCGGCCGCAAGACCGCGGTGCGCCGGCACAAGCCGACCGGTACGGCCACCGAGGAGGTGGTCGCCTCGCAGGGTCGGCCGGCGGCCGAGGTCAACGACCGGTCCCTGCAACGCGCCTACCTGACCGCGGGCGAACCCGCCGGCGACCTGCCCACCCTGGCCGAGAGCCGGGAACATCTGGCCGCCTGCCTGGTGTCGATCCCGTGGGACGGGTTGAAGCTGTCCGGCGGCGAGCCCGCCATACCCGTCACCATGCTCGGCTCGTGACCTTCCGTGTGCTCGGGCGCGCTATCGTCGATACCGACCCACCGAGGAGGAGATGGCCGTGCCGACCGCACTGATCGTGGTTGACGTGCAGAACGACTTCTGCGAAGGCGGTTCCCTGGCGGTCACGGGCGGATCCGCGGTCGCCGAGGAGCTGACGAAGCTGCTCCTGCTCAACGCCGAGGCGTCGGACGCGGACCGACGCTGGGACCACGTGGTCGCCACCCGCGACTGTCACGTGGATCCCGGCGACCACTTCAGTGACCAGCCCGACTTCGTGGACTCCTGGCCGCCGCACTGCGTGCCCGGCACGGTCGGCGTCGACCTGCACCCGGCGCTGGACCAGAGTCTGCTGGAGGCGGTGTTCGACAAGGGCGAGAACGAGGCGGCCTACTCCGGCTTCGAGGGCCGCTGGAACGGCACCGTCAAGCTGGCCGACTGGCTGAAGCTGCACCGGGTCGACGCGGTCGACGTGGTCGGCATCGCCACGGACCACTGTGTGAAGGCCACCGCGCTCGACGCGGTACGGGAGGGTCTGCGCACCCGCGTGCTGCTGGACCTCACCGCGGGCGTCGCCCGGCACACCGTCGACGAGGCGTTGGCGCGGATGCAGGAGGCTGGAGTCGAACTCGCCGGCACGCCGGTGGTGGCCTAGGCCGTCCCGGCTCGGCTCGGGCACCGACCCCGCTCAGTCCCGCTCGGCGTCGTCCCCGCTCGGCGGCCGACCCTCCTCGGTCTCACCCCTGCTCGGCGCGGTCCACGCTCGGCCGCTCGTCACCCGGGTCGGCCGCGAGTCACCCGAGCAGCCGCTGCGGCCGTACGGCTGCGGCCCGCCGGGTGTCCGTCGACGCCTGTCTGCGTGACGCCGAGCGGACACCCGGCCGCCGGTCCATGCCCTGCCCGAGGG
>JBAUUM010000238.1:0-4862 GCA_049582705.1 Actinocatenispora sp. | reverse complement strand
GTCGCGGCCCGCCGCGACCGACCCGGTGATCGCCACCAGGGCGGGGATGTCGTGCCGGGCCAGCAACCGACCGGTCTCCCGGTCGCCGCACACCACGTTCAGTACGCCGGGCGGCAGGATGTCCGCGGCGAGTTCGGCGAGCAGCAGCGGCGTGACCGGGGTCGTCTCGGCCGGCTTGAGGACGACCGTGTTGCCGGCGGCGAGTGCCGGTGCGATCTTCCAGATCGCCATGAGCAGCGGATAGTTCCAGGGGGTGATGGCGGCGACCACGCCGACGGGTTCGCGCCGCAGCACGGAGGTGTGTCCGGCGACGTACTCTCCCGCGGCGGTGCCGTCCACGGTGCGCGCGGCGCCGGCGAAGAACCGCAGGCAGTCCACCACGGAGGGGATCTCGCCGTCGACGACCTGGCTGACGGGCTTGCCGGTGTTCCGGATCTCCGCGTCGGAGAGCCGCGCGGTGTGTGCCTCGACCGCGTCGGCGAGCCGGAGCAGCGCGCGCTGCCGCTGCGCGGGCGTACTGTCCCGCCAGCCGGGAAAGGCCTCGGCCGCCGCCCGGCAGGCGTGGTCCACCTCGGCGGCACGCCCCACCGCGGCGCTGGCGTAACCGTCGCCGGTGGCGGGTTCCCGCAGCGTGGTGGCCAGGTCCGTGGAGCCGTCGAATCGTTGCCCCGCAACGAAATGACCCCACGATGGCATTTCCATGTCGGTCAAACTAGGTCCGCCGACCCGAAACGGGCAATGGCCGGAGGTCGGCCCCATCCGGCTACCCCGACGGGCTGTCGGCACTGGCCGCCCGCGCCGTCCGACCGCCGCTCCGACCAGGAGTTACGACCAGGCGGCGCGGTCAGGCGTTACCGCCAGGCGGCCCAAAAAGGGGCACCGCCCGGAGTGGATCCCACGCCGGGCAGGCAAGGAACACGGCGGGTGCCCGGACGGCTACGGCAGCTTGACCACTTGGGCGGCGTACAGCAGTCCGGCACCGAACCCGATCAGCAGGGCGTTGCCGCCGCTGAGTCCACCGTCGCGGGCCAGCAACCGCTCCATCGCGAGCGGGATGGAGGCGGCCGAGGTGTTGCCGATGTCGGCGATGTCGCGGCTGACCACGACCGAGTCCGGCAGGTCGAGCTTCTCCGCCAACGCGTCGGTGATCCGCAGGTTCGCCTGGTGCGGGATCATGGCGCTCAGCTCGTCGGTCCCCACGCCCGCGGCGTCCAGGGCCCGCTGCGCCACCTGGCCCATCTCGGTGACCGCCCAGCGGAACACCGTCGGCCCGGCGAGCTGGAGGTACGGGAACGGCCCGCCCGGCTCGTCCTTCAGTTCGGTCCAGTCCCGCGGCTGGGAGATCACCGAGCTGCGGGCGCTGTCCGAGCCCCACACGACCGGGCCGATACCGCGGTCGGTGCCGGGGCCGATGACGACCGCACCGGCACCGTCGCCGAACAGGAACGCCGACCCGCGGTCCTCGGGGTCGATGATGTCGCTCATCCGCTCCGTGCCGACGACCAGTACGTGCTTCGCGGACCCGGAGGCGATCATGTCCTTCGCGACGTTCACCGCGTAGCAGAAGCCGGCGCAGCCGGCCGACAGGTCGAACGCCGCGGCCACGTTGGCCCCGGTGCCCAGCAGGTCCGCGATCTCCGCGGCGACCGCGGGGGCCTGCCGCAGGTGGGTCATGGTGGCGGCGATGACACAGTCGACGTCGACGGGATCGATGCCCGCCGACGCCAGCGCCTTCGTTGCGGCGGCGTGGCCCATCACGGCGATGTTCTCGTCCGGCGCGGCGAACCGGCGTTGCCGGATCCCCGAGCGCTGGACGATCCAGTCGTCGCTGACCCCGATCCGGTCGCAGAGCTCCGTGTTCGGCACCACGCGCTCGGGCAGGTAACCGCCCACGCCCAGGATCGTCGCGGGTGACGGAGCGGGAGCGTCTTGCACCTTCATTGGTACCTCCCGACCGGGCAGCACCACCCGGCTGGTCGACGCGTCGGACGGTTCCAGATTGGCCGCTGCGCGCTGCCGAACCCAGCCTCGAACTGGTCCCCGATACGACGCCCCACCGGTTCCCGTCGGGGTAGCCGTTCGACCGCTCCACCGGGTGCGGTCCGGTACCGGTTCAGCGGGTCACCACCGGTTCCACCAGCGGACGGGCCGGTCGGTACGTGGCTCCGCCGCGGTGTGCGCGCGGGACATCCCCGTCGGCGGTCAGCGGACGTACCGCCGCGGCACCCTGTCCCCGACGTGCGTGATGACCTCGTGGCCGATCGTGCCGGCCCAGCCCGCCCAGTCCTCGGCGGTCGGTTCGCCCCGGTCACCGGGACCGAACACGACCACCTCGTCGCCGGGCCGTACCCGCTCGTCCACCCACACCCGGGTGTGGTCCACGCCGACCCGACCGGCCACCCGGTACCGGGACCGGCCGATGAGGACCTCGGCGCCCCGTGACGCGTGCAGCAGCCCGTCGCGCTGCCCGACCGGCAGTACCGCGACAAGCCCCTCGGCCCGCCGGCCGACGGACGCGACCACGGTGCGCAGCGTCATCGCCGGACGCAGCCCGCACGGGCTGCCACCCACCGGGGGGATGCCGTACAGCGCGATGCCCGGCCGTACCAGGTCGAAGCGCGCCGCCGGGTGCAGCAGCGTGGCGGCGGAGTTGGCGACGTGCCGCAGGTCGGGGCGCAGCCCGACGCGGGTCCCGGTACGCAACGCCTCGCGGTACGCGGCCAGCTGCGCTGGCACCGAGGCGTGTCCCGGCATGTCGGCGCACGCCAGGTGGCTCCAGATGCCGACGACCCGTACGGCGCCGGAGCGTTCCGCACCGGCGGCCGCCGCCGCGAGGGCCGGCCAGGCCGTCATCGGCACACCGCCGCGCCCCAGACCGGTGTCGACCTCCAGGTGCAGCCGCGCGACGACGCCGGCGGACCGGGCCGCGGCGCACACCGCGGCGAGCGCGGCCAGCGAGTTCACCGAGACGTCCACGTCCTGCTCCAGCGCCGCCGACCAGGGGGTGTCGGGGCTGGTCAGCCAGGCGAGAACGGGGGCGGTGAGGCCGGCGTCGCGTAGCTCCAGCGCCTCCTCGACGTAGCAGACGCCGAGCCAGCTGGCGCCCGCGTCGAGCGCGGTCCGCGCCACCTCCGGCGCGCCGTGGCCGTACCCGGCGGCCTTGACCACGGCCATCAGCGCCGCCGACCCGGCCGCCTCCCCGAGAAGCTTGACGTTGGCGCGAACAGCGGTGAGGTCGACCAGAACCTCGGCCTCCGGCATGGACGAATTGTGACCAGTCGCCGACCGCCCGGGTAAGCCTCGAACGGCACGCCAAAGGGGTAGCCGAACGAGCACGACCTTCGGTACCTGCCAGGACGTCTCCCGTCACCGACAATGGCCGGAACTTCTCCCACCCCGGTCGCCCCTGGTAGAGCGGCCGCCGGACACAGGAGGCACCGTGGGTACCAGCCCGGACCGGACCATCGGAGTCATCGGGGCAGGTGTCTCCGGTCTCTTCACCGCCCGCCGCCTGCTGGAGGCGGGCGTGCCCGTGGAGGTGCTGGAGCGCCGGCCCGGGCCAGGCGGCCTGTGGAGCCGCCACGAGCAGTACGGAGGCGTCTACCGTTCCGCCCACCTGATCTCCTCGAAACACAACATCGAACTCGACGACTTCCCCATGCCGGACGAGTTCCCCGACTTTCCCTCGCACCGTCAGGTGCTCGAACACCTGCGGGACTTCGCCGCGAAGTACGAGCTGGAGCCGCACATCCAGTACAACGTGCAGGTGCGCCGGGCCGAGCCGTTGCCCGACGGTGGCTGGCGGGTCGAGCTGGACGACGGCACCGAGCGCCGGTTCGCCGGCCTGGTCGTCGCCACCGGCCACCACTGGGAACCGTCCGTGCCGGACATCCCCACCGACGCCTTCGACGGCCTCGTCCTGCACTCGGCGAGCTACGACACCCCGGAGAAGCTGGCGGGTCGGCGGGTCGTGGTGGCCGGCCTGGGCAACACCGCGTGCGACATCGCGGTGGACGCGGTGTACGCGGGCGCCACCGTCACGATGAGCGTTCGCGGCGGCAACCAGCTGCTGCCCAAGTACCTGATGGGGATGCCGACGGACCGGCTCAGCAAGGACAGCCCGCTGGCGAAGATCACCTCCCGGCTTCCCGCGAACATGAAGCGGGCCCTGGACGACCGGATGATCCGCAAGCTGGCCGGCGGCCCCGAGCAGTTCGGCCTGCCCACCCCGACGCACAAGCTGTACGACCGGCAGCCGCTGATCAACTCGCTGCTGCCGTACCACATCGGCCACGGCGACATCCGGGTCCGGCCGCCGATCGCGGAGCTGCGCGGGTCCGTGGTGCGGTTCGCCGACGGCAGCGAGGAGAAGGCCGACGTGCTGGTGTGGTGCACCGGCTACCGGGTCAGCCTGCCGTTCCTCGACGTCGGCACGCACCTGCACGGCGACGAGCGCGGTCGCCCCCGGCTGTGGCTCAACATGTTCCCCGCGGGGCGCGGCGACCTGGCCGTGGTCGGCATGGTCGACCCGCTCGGTTCCTGGACCGCCTTCGACCTCCAGGCCCAGCTGGCGGTGCGGCACCTGGGCAACCCGGGTGTGCTGGACGTACCGGCCCCCGGCCCCGGCCCGGACGACGGCCCGGACCGCGACTGGCTGTTCAAGGGGCACGCCTACACCGCGGAGCTGCGCGAACAGCTGGCGGCCTTCGACCGCAACTGACGACCCGGGGACGGCGCCGTCCGTCCCGGGTCACCCAAGCCGTCCGTCCGGACCACAGGGCGGCCCGTCCCGACCACGGGCCGCCCGCCCCGGGCGGGCCGCAGGTCGTCCGTCCGGACCACGACATGCCGGTGCCCCACCC
>JBAUUM010000237.1:0-1835 GCA_049582705.1 Actinocatenispora sp. | reverse complement strand
ACCCGGGCGCCCTCGGCGGCGAACGCGCGCACCGTCGCGGCGCCGATGCCGCCGGCGGCACCGGTCACCAGCACCCGCCGGCCGGCCAGTCCGGTGTCCATGTCGGCCACCGTAACCGAGAACGGGACTCCCCGCCGGGCGCGGTGGCCTACGCCGCGGCGAGCATGGACCGCACGTACCGCATGTCCTCCGGCCCGGTGTACCGCACGGCGGCGAGGCCCGCGGCGCGCGCCCCGCGGATGTTGCGCTCCGAGTCGTCGACGAACAGGCACAGTCGGGGCGCGACACCCAGCCGCTCGCAGGCCGCGACGAAGAACTCCTTCGACGGCTTCGCGTGCCCGACCTCCGAGGAGTTGACCACCACGTCCACCTCCCCGGTGAGCCCGAGACCGTCGAGGTCGGCGGCGAGCAGGTCGGTCGCGTTGGTGCCCAGCGCGACCGGGACGCCCGCCGCGCGTACTTCCCGGACCGCCGCCAGTACCTCCGGAACCACCTCACCGCGGTAGGCGTGCCAGTCCCGCACCGCCTGCTCGGCGCGGGTCCGGTCGTCGAGAGTGGCCGCCACCGACTCCAGGACGCCCGCCGTCCACGCCTCGTGCGCCACCTGACCGAGCAGTACGGGGCGCAGCCGGTCCGGTTCGAAGGCCGTCCGGGTGAGCAGCCCGTCCGGCAGGTCGTGCGCGGCCGTCACCCGTGCCTCGTGCGACGGGTCGAACCGGCGCAACACGCCGTCGAGGTCGAGCAGCAGCGCCGCGCACGGTGTGCGCAGCGTTCTGGTCCATCCGGTCACGCCTGCTCCGCATCCTTCAGCCGCTGGCTGATCACCTGTGTCACGCCGCCCCGCATCGTCACCCCGTACAGCGCGTCCGCGATCTCCATGGTGCGCTTCTGGTGGGTGATGACGATGAGCTGGCTCTCGTTCTGCAGCAACTTCATGACGTCCAGCAGTCGGCCCAGGTTCACGTCGTCGAGGGCCGCCTCCACCTCGTCCATCACGTAGAACGGGCTCGGGCGGGCCCGGAAGATGGCGCACAGCAACGCCACCGCGGTCAGCGAACGCTCGCCGCCGGACAGCAGCGACAACCGCTTGATCTTCTTGTTCGGCGGCCGGGCCTCGACCTCGATGCCCGTGGTCAGCAGGTCGTCCGGTTCGGTCAGCGACAGCCGACCCTCGCCGCCCGGGAACAGCACCCCGAAGACGATCTCGAACTCCCGGGCGGTGTCCTCGTACGCGCTGCGGAACACCTCCAGGATCCGGTCGTCGACCTCCTTGACCACGGTCAACAGGTCCCGGCGGGTCGCCTTGAGGTCCTCCAGCTGCTCGGACAGGAACTTGAACCGCTCCTCCAGCGCGGCGAACTCCTCCAGCGCGAGCGGGTTCACCTTGCCCAGCAGGGCCAGCTCCCGCTCGGCCCGCGCGGCGCGCTTCTCCTGCACGGCGCGGTCGAACGGTTTCGGCTCCGGCGCCGGCCGCTCGTTGGCCTCCGCCTCGGCGACCTCGGCCGCGCTCGGCGGAATCGGCTGGTCCGGTCCGTACTCGCCGAGCAGGGTGTCCAGGTCGAGGCCGAAGTCCTCCGCGGCCTTCGCCTCCAACTGCTCGATACGCATCCGCTGCTCGGCCCTGGCCACCTCGTCGCGGTGCATCGCGTCGGTCAGCCGTTCCAGCTCGGCGGCGAGGCGGCGGGCCTGGTCGCGTACCTCACGCAGCTCGGCCTCGCGGGTGACTCGCGCCTGCGCCACGGTGTCGCGTTCCGCCGCCGCCATGCGCAGCGACTCGCCGATCCGGTGGATGGCGGCCTGCGCCGCGACCGACACGGCGCGGGCGACGGTGGCGC
>JBAUUM010000236.1:0-3964 GCA_049582705.1 Actinocatenispora sp. | reverse complement strand
CTGGAGGGCTCGAAGGCGTTCGCCAAGGACGTGATGGCCGCGGCCGCGGTGCCGACGGCCCGGGCGTACACGTGCGTGACGCCCGAGGAGGCGGCGCGCGCGCTGGACGAGTTCGGCGCGCCGTACGTGGTGAAGAACGACGCCCTCGCGGCCGGCAAGGGCGTGGTGGTCACCGACGACCGGCAGGCCGCGCTGGAGCACGCCGCGGCGTGCGGCACGGTGGTGATCGAGGAGTACCTGGCCGGCCCGGAGGTCTCGCTGTTCGTGGTGACCGACGGCGTGGCCGCGGTGCCGATGCTCCCGGCCCAGGACTTCAAGCGGATCGGCGACGGCGACACCGGCCCGAACACGGGCGGCATGGGCGCGTACGCCCCGCTGCCGTGGGCGCCGGCCGACTTGTCCGACGACGTCCTGCGTGACGTGGTGTATCCGCTGCTCGCGGAGTTGCGGGCGCGCGACGCGACCTTCGCCGGCCTGCTGTACGTGGGGCTGGCGCTGACCGCCGACGGCCCCAAGGTCATCGAGTTCAACGCCCGGTTCGGTGACCCGGAGACGCAGGTGGTGCTGCCGCTGCTGGCGACGCCGCTGGCCGGCCTCCTGTACGCCGCCGCCACCGGCACCCTTGCCGACCACCCGCCGCTGGACTGGCGGGCCGGCGCCGCGGTAACCGTCGTCCTGGCGTCGGCGGGCTACCCGGGCACGCCCCGGACGGGTGACGTGATCGGTGGCGCGGACGTGCCGGGGCTGGTCCACGCGGGTACCGCCCGGGGCGCCGACGGTGCGCTCGTCTCGGCCGGCGGGCGGGTACTCTGCGCAACCGCCACCGGACCGGATCTTGGTGCCGCTCGTGACGCTGCGTACGCGATGGTCGACCGGGTCGATTTTCCCGGTGGTCAGTACAGAACGGACATAGCGGCAGCGGCCGTTAACGGCCAGACACGCTTACCGCTAGCCTGAATCTTCCGTCCAGGCGACTGTGTTGCGGATCACTACGCCGACCGGCCTGTCCCATAATGTGAATGAATACACCGTGTGATCGAGCATCGTTAGGCCTAGGTTTAGCGTTGTGCGTAGTTGAAGATCCGGCAACGACGGAAGGGGATCTTGTGCGACGGCCGGTCGTGGGCGTGACTGGGTACATCATCGATCCGGAGAAGTCACGGGAGCTTGGCTTCGGTCCGCGCTCACTGGACGTGACCCCGGGCACTTACCACGAGTGGGTACGCCAGTCCGGCATGCTTCCCGTGCCGGTGCCCTCGCACTCCGACCGCCTGCACGCCGACTACCTCGATCTGGTTGACGGACTTCTTCTCACCGGCGGTGCTGACATCACCCCGGAGCGTTACAACGCTCCCGAGCACTCGCTGGCCAAGCCGGAACCGACCCGCGACCGGTTCGAGCTGAGCCTGCTGCGCGAGGCGCTCCGCCGCAACATCCCGATCCTCGGCATCTGCCGTGGCCTGCAGCTGCTCAACGTCGCGTTCGGCGGCACGCTGCACCAGCACCTGCCGGAACGGTCCACCGAACTGGTCCACTCCAGCGAGTACCGCGACGGCGACCGGCACCCGGGCGACATGTGGGTCCCCGCGTACCACGACGTCACGGTGACCGACCCGGAGCTGCGCGAGCTGACCGGCGGGACCGTGCGCACCAACAGCTACCACCACCAGGGCGTGGCCCGGCTCGGCGACGGGCTCGCCGTCGCGGCCCGCGCCGCCGACGGCCTGGTCGAGGCCGTCGTGGGAATCGACCGCCCGGTGCTCGGCGTGCAGTGGCACCCCGAGATGCACAAGATCGACGAGCGGGCCGGCATCGCGCCGTTCCGCTGGCTGGCCCGGCGGCTGTCCGGCAGCCCGGTCCTGCGGACCACGGCCGGCCCGACGGCCACCGTCACCGCCGGCCCGGACGAGGCGCTCGCGCTCAACTGAGCCGACCGGCACCCGGCACGGACCTCCGACGTGTCCCCGACCACCTGCCGAGGTGGGCGGGGACCTCTCTCGGCGAGAATGACGACGTGACATCCGCAGCGAAACCCCAGGTCCTGAACGTCCTCGCCAGCCGGTACGCGTCCGGCGAACTGGCCCGGCTCTGGTCACCCGAACACAAGGTGGTGCTGGAACGGCGCCTCTGGCTGGCCGTCCTGCGGGCCCAGCGCGACCTGGGCGTACCGGTGCCCGACGGCGCCGTCGAGGCGTACGAGAAGGTCGTCGAGCAGGTGGACCTGGCGTCCATCGCGGCCCGCGAACGGGTCACCCGGCACGACGTGAAGGCCCGCATCGAGGAGTTCTCCGCCCTCGCCGGCCACGAGCAGATCCACAAGGGCATGACCAGCCGGGACCTGACCGAGAACGTCGAGCAGCTGCAGGTACGCGAGTCGCTGACGCTGATCCGGGACCGGATCGTCGCGACCCTGGCGCGGCTCGCCCGACGGGCCGCCGAGTACCGGGAACTGGTCATGGTGGGGCGCTCCCACAACGTGCCCGCGCAGGCGACCACCCTGGGCAAGCGGTTCGCCTCGGCCGCCGAGGAACTGCTCGGCGCCCATCAGCGGATCGAGGAGCTGCTGGACCGGTACCCGCTGCGCGGCGTCAAGGGCCCGGTCGGTACCGGCGCCGACCAGCTCGACCTGCTCGGCGGCGACGCCGGACGGGCGGCCGAGCTGGAGCGTCGGGTCGCCGCGCACCTCGGCTTCGCGCGGGTGTTCGACAGCGTGGGCCAGGTCTACCCCCGCTCCGTGGACTACGACGCGGTGTCCGCCCTGGTGCACGCGGCGGCGGCGCCGTCCTCGCTGGCCCTGACCATCCGGCTGATGGCCGGCCAGGAACTGGTCACCGAGGGCTTCCAGGAGGGCCAGGTCGGGTCCTCCGCCATGCCGCACAAGATGAACACCCGGTCCTGCGAGCGGGTGAACGGCTTCGCCGTCATCCTCCGCGGGTACGCCTCGATGGTCGGCGAGCTGGCCGGCGGCCAGTGGAACGAGGGCGACGTGTCCTGCTCGGTGGTGCGCCGGGTCGCCCTGCCGGACGCGTTCTTCGCCGCCGACGGCCTGTTCCAGACGTTCCTCACGGTCCTCGACGAGCTGGGCGCCTACCCCGCGGTGGTGTCCCGCGAACTCGACCGTTACCTGCCGTTCCTCGCGACCACCAAGATCCTGGTCGCGGCGGTGCAGCGGGGTGTGGGCCGGGAGCAGGCGCACGAGGCGATCAAGGAGCACGCCGTCGCGGTGGCGCTGGCGCTGCGCGGCGACCAGACGTCCAACGACCTGTTCGACCGGCTGGCCGCCGATCCGCGGCTCCAGCTGACCCGCGCGGACATCGACGCACTGGTGGCGGACCGGGCCGCGTTCACCGGCGCCGCCGGCGACCAGGTCGCCGCGGTCGTCGCCCGGGTCGAGGCGGTACTCGCCGAGCACCCCGGGGCGGCCGGGTATTCACCGCCGCCGATCCTGTGACCCTCGCCCCATCGTCACCGCACGTTGCCGCCCGGCTCGACACCGGACGCGTGGGCAATCCGACAAAGCCGCAGCTCGGGGCATGTCGGGGTCAGTGTTCGCGTGATCGGACGAGCCGGACGACAACAAAGGTCCTGGCTGAGCGTGGTCGTCCGCGCGGTAGGCTGGTGCCGCTCGTGCCCGCGATCTATCGACAGGAGCACCGCGTGGCCCGCGTCGTCGTCGACGTCATGCTGAAACCCGAAATCCTCGACCCGGCCGGGCAGGCCGTGTCCCGCGCACTGCCGAGACTCGGGGTCAGCGAGGTGTCCTCGGTCCGGATCGGCAAGCGCGTCGAGATCGAGTTCACCGGCGAACCCGATCTGGACCGCGCCAAGGAGATCGCCGACCGTCTGTTGGCCAACCCGGTCATCGAGGACTTCACGCTCCGGGTGGAGGCCGCCGACCCCACGCAGGACGCGACCGGGGACGCGCCGGTCGACGCGCCGGTCGACGCGGTGGCCGGGGTCGACC
>JBAUUM010000235.1:0-7633 GCA_049582705.1 Actinocatenispora sp. | reverse complement strand
GGCCCAGGTCGCGGAGGCGGTACGGGCAGCGCGGGCCACCGTGTCGGCCGCGGCGTCCCGCGGTCCACGGCGGGCGCGCCTGCACCTCAAGCGGATCGACCCGTGGTCGGTGATGAAGTTCGCGTTCGCCGTGTCGCTGGTGCTGTTCATCGTCATGGTGGTCGCGACCTCGGTGCTCTACCTGGCGCTCGACACGATGGGCGTGTTCGACAGCATCAACAAGACGCTGACCTCGCTCATCGGTTCCGCGGGCCAGGGCGGCGCGGGCTTCGAACTTCAGGTCACTGCCAAGGGTGTGATCGGGATCGCCGCGCTGCTGGGCGTGGTCAACATGGTCCTGTTCACCGCGCTGTCGACGCTCGGGGCGTTCATCTACAACGTCTGCTCCGACCTGGTGGGCGGCATCGAGGTCACGCTCTCCGAGAAGGACTGACGTCGAGGGGCCTCAGGACAGGAACGGCATGATCGGGACCCGCGGCCACGCCGCGGGTCCCGCGTCGTCCCGGGGTGAGCCGCGGGCCGGTGGGCGGCGAAAATGGCCGGAGCGGCACGGGGTCCGCCTGGTAGGTTCAGGTGTGGTCACACCCGGCCGTGAGCGGGGAATGTGATCCACCCCGGGTGATGGCGGGCCGATCCGGGTGGGGTAATCTTCAGGCGCGCGCAGGGGGCTATAGCTCAGTCGGTTAGAGCGCATCGCTGATAACGATGAGGTCGCTGGTTCGATTCCAGCTAGCCCCACTCCCTACCACTGGTTCTAGGGGGATCCATGGTGAAGAAGCTGCTGATCGTCGCCGCGGTGATCGGGGTGGCAGCCCTGGTGGCGAAGAAGGTCAAGGACGCGAACGACGAGCGTGCCCTGTGGCACGAGGCGACCACGTCTCCGGACCTGCGGTAGTTGCTGGTCGCCGCCCTCCGGTCGGCGACTGAGGTTCAGCCCGGCCCGACGGAAGGTCTCACCCGTCGGGCCGTATGTGGTTCTGCGTCGTTTTCATCGCGAGGTCGTTTTCATCGCGAGCCGGATCGTCCCGACGCGGGCCCCGGTACGCGGGGATGTAGCTCAATTGGCAGAGCACCGCCTTTGCAAGGCGGGGGTTAGGGGTTCAAGTCCCCTCATCTCCACCAGCACCGACAGCTCTCTCGGGACGTTGACGTGCGAGCCTCCCACGAGCCTTCGCGGTCAGAACGGCCGGAACTCGTGGAACGGCGGCTCGTCCACCGTGTCCGGCAGCCGGAACGCCATGCAGCGGGGCACCGATCCGTCGCCGACGTCCCGTACCGATCCGCCGCTGACGAGGTCGGGAAGCGCGGTCCAGCCGAGGTTCCGCTCGAAGTACCGGACGGCGGTCCGTACCGACGGGACCGAGTGGTCGTCCATGATGACCAGTCCACCCGGTCGGACGATCGTGCGGAGGAAGTAGAGGTCGACGAAGACCTCGTGGAACCGGTGGCTGCCGTCGACGAACGCGGCGTCCGCGACCAGACCCTCGGTGACGAGTCGGCCGAGCGCGATCGACGAGGGTTCTGACATCAGCCGGGCGATGGCGTCCAGGCCCGCGGCGTGTACGAGGTCCCAGCCGACGTTGGACCAGGCGCTCTCCTGGAACGGGTCGATGATGACGTGCCGGGCGTCCGGCCGGTCGACCGTGACCAGCGCCTCGCCGATCGCGAGCGCCGAACTTCCGTACGCGAGACCGACCTCCACCACGGTTCCGGCCCGTTCGGACACCAGCAGGTCCCGCAGCAGGTCGCAGTCGCGTGCGGACAGCGTCACCGTCTCGAAGTCCCGCTCCCGGCCCCGCGTCCACGGCGGTCCCTCACTTGCGAGCCGGCGACGGGTCGCGACCACCTGTGCCCTGCGTGCGTCTGTCCTCACCGCAGCAGTGTGTCATCGGGCGGTGCGTGGCCACGGATCGATGACCGCGCCCCTCGTGGCACCCTGCCGGTCTGGGGCGTCGGCTGTGGCAGCACGCCGTGGGCGTGGCCCGTACCGCCGGGTTCACGGCGCTCCGGATCGAGTCCGACCCGAATGCCGAGGGCTTCTACGTCGCGATGGGCGCTCGCCGCATCGGCGAGAGCCCGTCCGGGTCGATTTCCGGAAGGGTGCTGCCGCTGATGCGGTTTCCGCTGCCGTCGTGAGGTCGGTCCTGGACCACCAGGGCCGTCACTCCGCACTGGCCCCGCGCCGGGTTGCCGGGCCGCCATTGCGTCAGGTCGACCGGATCGCACGTGTCGGGTCCCCAGGCAGCCCGCAACAGCGGCCGCACCATCTCCACGCTCAGCACTCCGGGAGCATCGCACGGGGGACGACAGTACGGCCCGGTCCGGCACGACCGGGGAGACAGGTGGTGGTCGGCGTCCGTCGGTCAGGAACGCTCCCGGGCCCGCGTGGTTCCGGTCGTCCCTGGCGGGACGGGCGTCGCCAGGTCCGGCAGCGCCGGCTCGGTCAGCGTGCGGATCATCAGCCAGCTCAGTGCGGGCAGGACGATCAGCGGGCCGAGGGCGGTCTGCAGGGACGTGTGGTCGGCAACGGTGCCGATGAGGGGACTCGCGATGCCGCCGACACTGACGGCCAGGCCGAGCGTGACGCCGTTGGCCGTGCCGACCCGGCTGGGCAGGTAGTCCTGGCCGAGCGTGATCTGCAGCGAGAACGGGACGTAGAGCCCGGCGGAGGTCAGCGCGACGAACAGGTACAGCGCCGGGCCGGGCACGAACACGACACCCGCGACGGCGACGACGGCGACCAGGTACGACCAGCGGACGACGGTGACCCGGTCCCACCGGTTGGCCAGGCTGCCGCCGAGGACGGTGCCGACGGCACCCCCGAGGTACAGCACGAACAGGGCGGCGGTGCCGGACGCGCCGCGCTGCTGCGCGTAGAGCGAGATGAACGCGCCCAGGCCGACGAACACGACGGACCGGAAGACCATGGCCATGGACAGCTTCAGGAACGAGGCCCGGTCGTCGGTGCCTCGGCGGCCGGCGGCGGCCGCGGTGGTACGGGTGGGACGCCCGATCGCGCGCAGGACCGGGAGGCACAGCACGCTGCCGGCGAGGGCGGGTACCACCAGCAGTGGGGTGAACCGCAGCCCGCCGACGGCGGTGACCGCGGCGACCACCAGCGGCGCGGCGGCGAACCCGACGTTGCCACCGAGGGAGAACCATCCCATCGGGGTGTGCCGGCCCTCGCTGACGATCCGGGCGATCCGGGCCGCCTCGGGATGGTAGGCGGCGACCCCGATCCCGGACAGCGCGACGAACACCAGGGTCAGCGCGTACGAGCCGCTGATGCCGCTGAGCGCGATGCCGAGCCCGCCGAGCACGGTGCTCGCCGGCAGCAGCCACGGCATCGCCCACCGGTCGGTCAGCGCGCCGAACAGCGGTTGCACCATCGAGGACAGTAGCGACGCGGCGAGCACGATGCCCGACGCGGCGGCGTAGTCGTACGCACGCTCGGCGACGAAGAACGGGACGAGCGAGGCCACCGCGCCCTGGTAGATGTCCACGCAGGCGTGCCCGATCGACAGCATGATGATCGACTTCTTCCTCAGCACCACCCCTTCATGCTCCCGACTCCGGGCAGTGTCGCGCTTCCGATAGGTTGCCAACCAATGACGAAGATCCGCCACGTGGCGGCGGCGCCGACCCGGGTGCAGACCCTGGTCACCGGGGAGATCGTCGACGCGCACCGCCACGACGACAACCAGATCGTCTACGCCGCCCGCGGCGTACTGGCCATCACGACCGACGGCGGCTCCTGGATCGCGCCGGCGACCCGCGCCATCTGGGTACCGGCCGGGACGGCGCACGCCCACCGGGCGCACGGCCAGCTCGAACTGCACCTGGTCGGCCTGCCCGCGTCCGACAACCCGCTGGGGTTGACCGCGCCGAGCGTCCTGACCGTCGGGCCGTTGCTCCGGGAACTGATCCTGACGTACACGCGCTCGCCGCACGACGACTCCCCCGAGCGGCAGCGGCTGCGCGCCGTCCTGCTCGACCAGCTGCGCGCCTCCTCGCAGCAGCCGGTCCACCTGCCGACCCCCGCCGATCCCCGGCTGCGGGAACTGTGCGCGATCCTGCGCGCCGACCCGGCCGACAACCGCACCCTGGCGGTCCTCGGCGCGCAGGTCGGCGCGAGCGGCCGGACCCTGGCCCGGCTGTTCCGGGCCGATCTCGGCATGACGTTCCCGCAGTGGCGTACCCACCTGCGGCTCTACCGCGCCCTGGTACTGCTGGCCGAGAACACGTCGGTGACCGCCGTGGCGCACGCCTGCGGTTGGTCGTCCACCAGCGCGTTCATCGACGTCTTCCGGCGCGCCTTCGGACACACTCCCGGGGCGCACCACCGGTAGCAGCCGCCGCCGGGCCGGCCGATAGCGTCGTCCGCATGGTGCCCGAGTCGCTCACCGTCCGCCGCTACCGCGGCGACGACCACGACGCCGTCATGGACCTGCACCGGTCGGCACTCGCCCCGGTCGGCGCCCTGGCCGAGCCGGGACCGTGGGACGCCGACCTCGACGAGATCGAGGCGAACTACCTGACGCCGGGCGGCGAGTTCCTGGTCGGATTCCTGGACGGCGAACTGGTCACCATGGGCGCGCTGCGGCGGGTCGACCCCCGCACCTTCTACCTGAAGCGGATGCGGGTGAAGCCCGCCCTGCAGCGGCTCGGCATCGGCCGGTACATGCTGGAACTGCTCCTCGACACGGCCGCCCGGTCCGGATGCGACGAGGTCGTACTGGACACGACGCGGCAGCAGTCCGCCGCCATCGCGCTCTACCGCAGGTACGGGTTCGAGCAGACCGGCACCGGCGTGGTCTCCGGGATGGACGTGCTGTACTTCCGGCTCCGGCTCAGCGCAGAGGACCGCGCCTGACGGGGAAACGCGGGCAATTGTCCGGTATGCCGAGCTGTCCCCGGCTCGTGCGCGTTCGGCAGTAGGGTCGAGTCGATGAGCGGAGGCGGACTGACCGGCAGGTCGAAGATGGGCGTCGCCGGTGCGATCGCACTGGCGATCGGCCTCGTGGCCGCCGCCTTCGTCCTCGTGGCGCTGATCACGGACACCGGCGGCACCCTCAGCGGCTACCTGTGTTTCGGCCTGCTCGCGGTCCTGTTCGTGTTCGCCGGGGTGTCCATGCTGGCCGGCAGCCGGGTGATGCCGGACCGGTGGCCACCCCGCGACGACGAGGACTGACCAAAATCGTTGGCGCGCCGGCGTACCGACCGGCACAGTGCCGGCATGTGGCTGACGCAGGCGCACCATCTCCGCCCGGACGGTACGTTCGGCGTCGCGGACATCGGGGTCGAGGACGGCCGGATCGTCGAGCTCGCGCCCGCCGGGTCGCAGCGCGGGGGCATCGACTGCCAGGGCCACGTGCTGCTCCCCGGGCTGGTCAACGGCCACTACCACAGCCAGGCGACGCTACTGCGCGGCCAGGAGGCCGGCCTCGACCTGACCGAGTGGTTCGGGGACAGCCCGGGCGGTCGGCTCCAGGCGCGGATCGGCGCATGGCTGGACGACCCGGCGAACCGCGACGCGATCGCCACGGTGATCCGGCACGAGTACCTGACCCTGCTGCGGCAGGGCGTCACGTTCATCGCCGACTCCGGGGTGTCCGAGATCGATCCGTCGGTGCTGGCCGGGGTCGGCGACGAGATCGGACTGCGCGCCCTGCCGCAGGCGTACGACGACGACATCGAACACCTGGACCCGGCCCGGTTCACGGTGCACATCGAGTCGGAGGAGGACCTGACCGCCGAGGTACTGGACCGTTCGGTGCGGTACCGGGACGAGTTCGGTCCGGTCTTCGGGCTGCACTGCCTGGAGACGACCTGGCGGCGTGAGCGGGCGCTGGCCGACTGGGGCGCGTCCACCGTCGAGGTACTGGACGGGCGCGGCCTCCTCACCCCGCGCACCGTACTGTTCCACGGTTGCGAGATGACCGACCGGGACGTCGAGCTGGTGGCCCGGCGGGGCGCGGCGGTGATGCACTGCCCGGTGTCGAACCTCGCCCTGCACGGCCGGATCCCGCCCGCCGTGGCGTGGCGTCGGGCCGGCGTGACCATGGGGCTCGGGACCGACTGGGGCGACACCGACATGTGGGGGACCGTACGGACGGCGTGGCTGCTGCAGCAGGGCGACCCGGACCGCGCGGCCCGGCCCACGCCCGGCGAGGTCCTGCGGATGGCGACCCGGGGCGGCGCGGTCGGCTACGCCCGGGACGACCTCGGCGAGATCGCCCCGGGGCGCACCGCGGACCTGGTGTTCCTCGACGCGTCCCGCCTGCGTCCGTACGCCCACCGCGCGGACGTCTCCACGCTGGGCTTCGCCGTGCTCAACGACGGCGGCGCCAACCTGGTACGGCACGTCATGGTGGGCGGCGAGTTCGTCCTCCGGGACGGGGAGCCGACCCGGGTCGACGCGACGGCGACGGCCGCCCGGTACCACCGGATCGCCGCCGACCTGGTGGCCCAGCCGTCGGGCTGAGCGTCACCCGGTCACCCGGTCACCCGGTCACCCGGTCGCGCGGTCGGCCGGTCGCGCGACCGCCCGGGACCAGCGGACGGCGCCGAGAACGCCTGATCACGGCGGGGACAGCCGGCGCCGGGCCGTCGCGATCACCAGCGCGGCGGTGGCGGCGGCGACCGCGGGTACGAGGAACCCCCAGCGCGGATCTCCGCCGTCCACGATCCGGCCGGTCAGGGCCGACCCCGCGGCGATGCCGATGCCGCTCGCGCCGCCGAGCCAGGCGAACGCCTCCGTCGCGGTACCCGCCGGGGCCAGCGCCTGGACCAGCGAGTTCCCGCCGATGATCGTCGGTGCCAGCGCGAGGCCGGGCATCGCGATCGCGAGGGTCAGGGCACCGAGGCCGGTCACCGCCGGCAGCGTGAGGCAGCCGACGGCGAGCACACCGAAGCCGACGAGGAGCCGACGTTCCGGTGTCGCCCGCCACCGGACCGCCCCGTACGCGGCGCCGCCGAGCATGCTGGCGACACCGAATCCGCTGTACACGGGGCCCGCGGCGGCCGGATGCCCGTGCGCGGCGGCGAACGCGGTGACGCTGACGGACAGCCCGCTGAACACCACGCCCACCCCGACGAACGCGGCCGCCAGCACCCGTACGCCGGGTACCGCGAGCGGCCCGAGCAGCGCGTGCCGACGTACCGGCGTGGCGTCCGAGTCCGGCGGCGCGGGTGCGGGTACGTGCGCGGCGCGACGTGGGGTCGTGCCGCGGACCGCCAGCGACAGGCCGCCGACGAGGACGAGTACCGCACTGAAGACCGGCCCGGCCACCGGCGAGACGAGCGCACCGAGAACGGTGGCGAGTGCCGGTCCGAGTACGTAGCTCAGGTCGTCGGTGAGTGACTCGACGGCGAAGGCCGCGGCCAGCTCGTCCGGACCGGTGGCGAGCGCCGCCCAGCGGGCCCGGGTCAGCGCGCCGACCGGGGGCAGGCAACCACCGGTGACCACGGCGGCGGCGTACAGGACGCCGGTCGGCGCATCCGCGTGCACTGCGGCGAGCAACGTCACCAGGCCGACCACGTGGCCGAGCAGCAACGGCACCAGTGCCCGGCGCGGCCCGTACCGGTCGGCCAGGCGGGCGCCCAGCGGCCCACCGAGGGCGCCGGCCAGGGC
>JBAUUM010000234.1:0-6952 GCA_049582705.1 Actinocatenispora sp. | reverse complement strand
CCACCGCGCCGGCGTACGTGCGGAACGGGCGCCTCGACGTGCTGGCCGCCAACCCGCTCGGCCGGGCCCTGTTCGCGCCGTTGCTGGCCACCGCCGGCAGCCCGGCGAACATCGCCCGGTTCCTCTTCCTCGACCCCGCAGCCCCGGACTTCTACCCCGAATGGGACGAACTCGCCGGCGACACCGTCGCGCTGCTGCGCGCCGAGGCCGGCCGCGACCCGTACGACCGGGCGCTGACCGAACTCGTCGGCCAGCTCTCCACCCGCAGCGAGACCTTCCGCGCCCGCTGGGCCGCCCACAACGTCCGCCAGCACCGCTCCGGGCTCAAGCACCTGCACCACCCCGTCGTCGGTGACCTCACGCTGACCTACGAATCCCTGGAACTGACGGCTGACCAGGGGCTCCGGCTCAACGCCTACACCGCCGAGCCCGGCACCCCGTCGCAGGAGGCGCTCGGCCTGCTCGCCAGTTGGGCCGCCACCATCGCCGACGAGACGGGACACCCCGGGCGAGCCGGCTCGCCGTCCCCCGACCGGTAGGGCCGGCCTCCCTTCACGGCACGCCGGCGTGTACCCACTGCGTACCGACGCGTTATCCGATTGCCGGGGTGGTCGGATTGTCAGCAGACTGCGCGTCATGAGCGGGCACCGGGACCTGGACGAGATCGTCGGCGCGCTGGACGAGCTGTTCGAGTTGGCGACCGAGCAGCCGGACCCGGCGATGTCCCGGTTCGTACCCGCGGTGTACGAGCAGGCCGGCCAGGACTGGCGGCGCTGGGCGACGCCCGGCTTCGCGGAACGGTTCAACGGACTGATGATCCGCGGTGATCGGCAGGTCGGCCGGGTCTTCGCCGCGTGCTTCCCCTCCGCGGACGTACTGGACGCCTGGCTGGACCGGGCCCGGCCCGGTGACGTGCTGGTCACCCACCATCCGATCGACTGCCGCAACGGCGGCCCGCACGGCGGTCCGGACGGCACCTGGGCCGAAGGATTCGTGCCGATCAGCCAGCCGGGAGCGCATCGAGCGGGTCGCCGTCGTCGCCGGTGTCGGCGACAAGCCGTCCGCGCTCGCCGAGGCGGAGTCGTTGGGTGCGGACGCGTACCTGACCGGCGAACTGCACGTGCGCATCGAGGGCGAGTACGGCCGCAGCAAGTACGCGGAGGTGCGCGAGTTCGCCCGGCGTACCGGCATGACCCTGCTCGGGGTGTCGCACGCGGCCAGCGAACATCTGGTGATGGAAACCCAGCTGGCCCGCTGGTTCGAACGCACCCTGGGCATGACCGTCCACCCCGTCGCCGAACCCGAGTGGTGGCGCTAGCCGCGACCAATCCCGAGCGCAGGTGCTGAGGCTCAGGTGGCATTGCTCTGGCGGTTCATAATGGACAAGCGTCGACAAACAGGCCACTCTCGTCGCCGGTTCTCCACCGCGTGTCGGTACTGCGGAGTGGGAATCGGCCGGGGGCAGGCATGCGGTCGATGAGCTGGTCCGGTCCGTGCGAGAGGGGGCCACATGTGGGTGCTGATCGTGTTGGGTGGTCTCGCGCTCCTGTGGTGGCTGGCGGCGCGGGACACCACGACACGCAGGCCGGGCGCCGGCGGTCCCCTCTACGACGAGGTGACCTGTCCCGAGTGCCACGGTGAAGGCAAGACCGCCCGCGACACCCAGAGCTGCGTCCCGTGCCATGGCTCGGGCAGGGTCAAACGGCGTCGGGACTAGCACTGGCGGAATGGTCGGCCGTCGACGATCGTGGAGCGTCGTGTGGTCGACGTGCTGAACCTGTGCCCCCGGCGCGATTCGAACGCGCGACACCCGCTTTAGGAGAGCGGTGCTCTATCCCCTGAGCTACGAGGGCTTGGACCGGTATTTTCGCAGGTCAACCGGTCATTTGTAGGTACGCGACCTGCGTTCCACGCGTCAGGCGCGGGGCAGCGGGCCGATGACTCCAGGTCGAGCTTACCGGCTCGTACCTGAGCGGACGCACTGAGATCCGACTCCGCCTCCCGCGCGGCCCCGCCGTGCTCACCCGCGGTCCTTCCGTGGCGCCCGGCGGTCACGCGTCGTCGTCGGCGGTGCCCGCGGGTACGGCGGCGTCCCGCTCGGTGGCCTCCCGCAGTACGGCCGCGGTGTCCTCGGTCACCGGGTCGCCGTGGCCCACGCACAGGACGTGCGGCGCCAGCTCGGCGAGTCCGCGCATCGACGCCATCGCTCCCGCGCGGTCGACGTGGAACACGCCCAGCCCGACCCGCTGGATGGTCGCCACCGTGTCGCCGGCGAACAGTACGCCGTGCCGGGGCAGGTGGATCGCGATCGACCCGGCGGTGTGGCCCGGGGTGTGCACCACCCGTGCGCCGTCGCCGAAGCCCAGATCGTCGCCGTCGGACAGCTCCCGGTCCACACGGGTGGCCGGTGCCGCCGGGACGCCGGCCGCCTGCTCGAAGTACGGGCGTTCCCAGTCGAGCAGGACCGGGTCCGGTACCGGCACCTCACCGCGGATCATCGGCGCGTCGAGCCGGTGCGCGAGCACCTCGCAGCCGTACCGCGCGGCCAGTTCCTCCGCCGCGCCGACGTGGTCACGGTGGCAGTGGGTGAGCACGATCCGGCGGACGTTCTCCGGGCGCAGCCCCGCACCACGGATGCCGGCCTCGATGTCGGCGCCGGCGCCGGACCAGCCGGCGTCCACGAGGGTGAGGTCGTCACCGTCCCGCCACAGGTACGCCTGCCCGATCGCGAAGCGCAGCAGGGCCAGGCGGGGCGTGACGTCAACAAGATCCACGCGCCGATCGTAGGCATGCTCTGCCACTCGACGCCCGCCAATTTGCCGGGAACTCGTGGCCGCGCGACGGCGCCTCCGCCGACGGCCGAGGTCGACGCCACGGCGTGCCGCGGTGCCGCGTCACACCCTGGAAACGACCGCGGCGCCGGTACCGGAGGGGGGTCCGGTAACGGCGCCGCGGTGTGGGGGGAGTGAGGTCAGCCGACCCGCCCGTACCCGTTGGCGGGCATGCTGTCCACGCCGGCCTTCTGCACGGGCTCGCCGTACGTCGGGGCGTGGATGACCTGCCCGCCGCCGATGTAGATGCCGACGTGGTTGTTGTCGTAGTAGAAGACCAGGTCACCCGGTTGCAGGTCGTCGCGGTTGATCCGGTGCGTGGCGTTGAACTGGGACACCGTGTTGTGCGGCAGACCGTATCCGGCCGCGCCCCACGCGGCCATGGTCAGGCCGGAGCAGTCGTACGAGTTGGGACCCGCGGCCCCGTAGTCGTAGGGCGAGCCGAGCGCGTTCCACGCGTACGACACGGCCTTGCCGGCGCTGCCGGGAATCTCCGGCGGCGGACCGTAGTCGATGTTCGACGCGTTGACCGGCGCGCCGTACGCGTCGATGCGCATCTGCCGCAGCTTGCCGACCTGCTTGTCCAGGTCCTTCTTCTTCTTGCCCAGGTCGGCCTTCTGCTTGGCCAGCTTGGTGTTCGCGTCGTCGAGCTTCTTCTGCTGCTTGTCCAGCTGGGTCTTGAGCTTGATCACGCTGGCGACCTGCTCGTGCTGCGAGCGGGCCATCTGGTTCAGCAGCGACATCGAGTCGAGCAGCGTGGACGCGGAACCGTTGCTCAGTACGGAGTTGAGCGCGCTGGCCTTCCCGCCCCGGTAGGCGGACGCGGCCATCGCGCCGACCTTCTCCTGGGCGTCGTTGACCTTGATCTCCATGGGCTTGAGCCGCTTGCGGAGCGTCTTGAGCTCCTTCTGGTTCTCGTCCATGTCGCTCTTGACCTTGTCGTACTGCTCGACGATCTTGTTGAACTGCTGCGACTTGGCGTCGATCTGCTTGATGAGGTCCTGTTCGGACGGGGTGGCGTGTGCTGGCGCGCCGAAGACCAGAAGGGTGAACGCGGACACGCCAGCGAGTACCGCGAGGGTCAGCGCACGGAGGGGTCTCGGCGCGTTTCGGGGGGCAGGCACCGGTAGCCGGCTCCTTCTTCCTCGACCGCCTGTCGGGTTAGCTGACGGGTTCGGGCGGGAAGAAGATTCGCCCTACCGCGAGCCGTGCGCGTCGCGGATTCACCCCGAGGAATGGTTCCCCGGCCCGTCGCCGTGTCGCACCGGTGCGGCGCGACGTTCGACGGTTCGGCGGTGTCCTCCGGTGCCACCCCCGGACGGGTGGCAGACATCCGGGTAGACGGTGAGTCACATTAGATAAAGCAGTCACATGGAATCAAGTCGTCTCCGCGAGTCGGAGATGAATCACGTCATGTCCTGTCACAGCGCTCACAGTGCACTGCGGTGTGTGATCGATATACGGTAGGGGGGTAGGGTA
Organism: Actinocatenispora sp.; assembly: GCA_049582705.1. Classification (GTDB taxonomy): domain Bacteria; phylum Actinomycetota; class Actinomycetes; order Mycobacteriales; family Micromonosporaceae; genus Actinocatenispora. The sequence goes on along the minus strand of JBAUUM010000234.1, from coordinate 2,642 downwards.
GAACCCTCGGTACCGGATGACGGAGGTGACGGTCGTGGCGGGCTACTGGTACAGCAACGACAAGCAGGCACTGCTGGGGCGGCTCAAGCGGGTCGAGGGTCAGGTCCGCGGGTTGGAACGGATGGTCGAAGAGGACACGTACTGCATCGACATCCTGACCCAGATATCCGCCGCGACCCGCGCCCTCCAGGCGGTCGCGCTCGGCCTGCTCGACGGCCACCTCTCGCACTGCGTCGCCGAGGCCTCCGCCAAGGGCGGCGACGAGGCCGACGAGAAGATCAAGGAAGCCACCCAGGCGATCGCGCGCCTGGTCCGCTCCTGACGCGTCTTCCGACCCCGACCCCGGTCCCCGACTGCGTGCCGCGTGCCGCGCATCGCGCATCGCGCATCGCGCGGAGCCACCCCACGAAGGAGACAGCCGATGGCAGTCCAGACCTACACCGTGACCGGCATGACCTGCGGACACTGCGTCAACGCGGTGACCGAGGAGATCGGCGCGCTCGCCGGCGTCCACGAGGTACGTGTCGACCTGGCGAGCGGACGGGTCGACGTCGACTCCGACCAGCCGCTCGACCCCGGGTCGGTACGCGCCGCCGTCGACGAGGCCGGCTACCAGCTGGCCTGACCTACAGCCGGCGTGGCCGCCGGACGAGGCAGTACCTGGCGCGGCTGCCGGACGAGGACGTACCCGGCGCGGCCCGCAGGACGAGGCAGTACCCGGCGTGGCCGCCGGGCAGGTAGGAGGCAGATCGTGTCCACGAGCACCGACGACGCCCCGGGCGGCAGCGCCCCGGACAGCCGCACAACGGCCAGCTCAGCTCAGGACGGCACCGCGCAGGACGGTGGAGCTGAGAGCAACACCGCGCAGGACGGCACGGCTCAGGGCGACACCGCGCAGGACGGCGGCGCCGTGGGCGTTCCGCGGAGCACGGTCGAGCTGCTCATCGGCGGCATGACGTGCGCGTCGTGCGCGGCCCGGATCGAACGCAAGCTCAATCGGATGGCGGGCGTCGAGGCGACGGTGAACTTCGCCACCGAACGGGCGCGGGTACGCCACGGTGCCGACGTGTCGGTGGACGACCTCGTCGCCACCGTGCGCCGCACCGGGTACGCCGCCGAGCCGCCGCCCCCGCCCGTCGTCGAGGACACCACGGCGACCGGGTCGCCCGCCGACGGCGCGGACCGGCCCGACGACGCCGGGACGACGACGCACGGCGCGGAGGAACGCTCGCTGCGGACCCGCCTGGCCGGCTCCGCCGTGCTCACCCTGCCGGTACTCGTACTGGCCATGGTGCCGCCCCTGCAGTTCAACCACTGGCAGTGGCTGGCGCTGACGCTCGCCTCGCCGGTGGTGGTCTGGGGCGCGTGGCCGTTCCACCGGGCCGCGCTGGTCAACCTGCGGCACGGCGCGGCCACCATGGACACGCTCGTGTCCCTCGGCGCCGCCGTGTCGTACCTGTGGAGCCTGTGGGCGCTGTTCCTCGGCGGCGCCGGCGCCGAACACCTGCGGATGGGCCTGCGGCTGCTGGCCACCGACGCCGGCACCGGCAGCGACCACCTCTACCTGGAGGTCGGCGCGGCGCTGACCACGTTCCTGCTGGCCGGCCGGTACTTCGAGGCGCGCGCGAAACGGCGGGCCGGCTCGGCGCTGCGCGCGCTGCTGGAACTGGGCGCCAAGGACGTCACCGTGCTGCGGGACGGGGTGGAGCGGACCGTACCGATCGGGCAGTTGACCGTCGGCGCGCAGTTCGTGGTCCGACCGGGGGAGAAGATCGCCACCGACGGCGAGGTCGTCTCGGGCACCAGTGCCGTGGACGCCAGCATGGTCACCGGGGAATCCGTACCGGTGGAGGTGGGTCCCGGCGCGACCGTCGTCGGCGCGACCGTGAACGCGGGCGGCCGCCTCGTCGTCCGGGCCACCCGGGTCGGCGCGGACACCCAGCTCGCTCAGCTGGCCAGGCTGGTCACCGACGCGCAGAACGGCAAGGCGCCGGTGCAGCGGCTGGCCGACCGGGTGTCCGCGGTCTTCGTCCCGGTCGTACTGCTCCTCGCGCTCGGCACGCTGGTCACCTGGCTGCTGCTGGGGCAGGGCGCGTCGGCCGCGGTCACCGCGGGTGTCGCAGTACTGATCGTCGCGTGCCCGTGCGCGCTGGGGCTCGCGACACCCACCGCGCTGCTGGTCGGTACCGGCCGCGGCGCGCAGCTCGGCATCCTGATCAAGGGCCCCGAGGTGCTGGAGTCGACCCGACGCGTCGACACCGTCGTCCTGGACAAGACCGGCACGGTCACCACCGGCCGGATGACGCACACCGACACGGTCGCCGCCGCCGGCGAATCGACCGCCGACGTACTGCGCTCGGCAGGCGCGGTGGAGTACGCCAGCGAACACCCGATCGGCCGGGCGATCGCCACCGCTGCGGCGCGGTCCGGCGCGCTGCCCGAGGTCACCGGATTCGCGGCGCTGCCCGGCCTCGGCGCCGCGGCCATCGTCGAGGGTCGCGAGGTCACCGTCGGCCGGGCCGCGCTGCTCGAAGACCGCGGCCTGGCCGTACCGGCCGAGCTGGCGGACGCGGCCCGGCGGGCCGGGACCTCCGGCGCCACCCCGGTACTGGTCGGCTGGGACGGCCGCGCCCGGGGAGTGC
>JBAUUM010000233.1:0-1640 GCA_049582705.1 Actinocatenispora sp. | reverse complement strand
GTGATCGCCTGGCTGGGCTACGACGCCCCGAACGGGGTGGGCCGCGACGCGGCACGCGAGGACCTGGCCCGGTCCGGTGCCGCCGCCCTGCACCGGTTCCTCGCCGGCCTGGCCGTACTGCGGCCCGTGGCGCGGGTCACGCTGCTGGGCCACAGCTACGGCTCGACGGTGGTGGGCCTGGCCGCGTGCCGGCTGCCCCGCCAGGTGCGGGACATCGCCGTGTTCGGCAGCCCCGGCATGGGCGTGGACCGCGCGGCGCAGCTGGGTACCACGGCGCGGGTGTGGGCCGGCGAGTCGGCCGGCGACTGGATCCGTTGGGTGCCCGGCGTCCGCGTACTGGGGCTCGGGCACGGCAGGAGGCCGGCGGATCCGCGATTCGGGGCCCGTGCCCTGGACACCCGTGGGGTGGTCGACCACGACCACTACCTGTCCCCGGGCACGGCCTCGCTCGCCGGCCTCGCCGCGATCGTGACCGGCCGGAGCCGGGCATGACGGCGGTGACGGCGCGGTCGTCGGGCTGGGCGCAACGGATCGAGGCCGCGACCCCGGCCGGTCGGGACCGTACGGTGGACGCGCTGCGGGCCGTCGCCGTCGTCGGTGTGGTCGTCGGTCACTGGTTGGTGTCGGCGTTGGTGAGCGACCCCACGCGGCCGGACCGGTTGCACGGTGCGTCCCCGCTCGGCTACCTGCCGGACCTGTCGCCGGTGAGCTGGCTGCTGGAGACGTTGGGCGCGTTCTTCTTCGCCGGCGGGTTCGCCGCCGCGCGGAGCCTGCGTGGCCGGGCACCGCTGGGCTGGCTGGGGCGCCGGCTGTCTCGACTGGTCCGGCCGGTACTGGTACTGCTCGCGGTGTGGCTGCCGGCGGAGCTGCTCCTCGTGGCGGTGGACACGCCGGCGGACACCCGGCACGTGATCCTGTCGCTGGTCTCGCATCCGCTGTGGTTCGTACTGGTCTACGTGGTCCTGACGGCGGCCACCCCGGTGGTCCGCGCCGCGATGGTCCGATGTGGACTGTGGACGGTCGCGGTGCCGGTCTCCGTCGTCGTACTGGCCGACCTGCTCCGGTCCGGTGGACTGCCCCGCTGGCTGTGGGTGGCGGACGTGCTCGCCGGCTGGCTGGTGCCGTACCTGCTCGGGGTGGCGCTGGCGGAGGGTCGGCTGCGCGGCCGGGGCGCAGGGGCGGTGCTGCTCGCGACCGGCGTGCTGGGCGGGGCCGCGCTGACCGGGCTGGCCGGCTACCCGACCAGCGCGGTCGGCGTGCCGGGTGACGGTTCCTGGTCGAACCTGGACCCGCCGTCGCTGTTCGCGGTGGCCCTGTCGGCGGCGCAGATCGGGCTGTTCCTGCTGGTGCGGCCGTGGCTGGCGAGGTGGTTGCGGCACCCGTCGCGGTGGGCGCCGGTGGCGGCGGTGAACCTGGTGGCGCTGACGGTGTTCTGCTGGCACCAGTCCGCGTTGCTGCTGGTGACGCTCGGCGCCCTGGCCGCCGGCCGGTTCCCGGGCCTGCACGACGTGCCGCGCTCGCTGTACTGGGTGGTCCACCGGCTCGCCTGGTTCCCGGTGTTCCTCCTCGCGCTGGCGGTGCTCACGCTGGTGTTCCGTCGCCTGGAACGCCGCCCGGGGTGACCCCGCCGGCGGCGCGCC
>JBAUUM010000232.1:0-7533 GCA_049582705.1 Actinocatenispora sp. | reverse complement strand
GCGCTGGCCGGGGCCTCGGCGCCGGTCGCCGCCGGCGTGGAGTCGACGACCGACGGGGAGGCCGCGCTCGCCCCGTCCGCCGTGTGCCTCGGCGTACTGCTGGCCCTGCTGGCGATCTGCTGCGCGGTGACGGCGGCACCGTCGCTGACGACGGCACGTCGACGCTTCGCCGTGGGCCTCGCGGTCGTCGCCACCGTGGGCAGCGTCCTGATGCGGCTGGCACAGTCCGGCGACCGGCTGTGGTGGGCGGTGGTCTGGGGCGCGATCCTGCTGACCTGTCTGGCGTTGCTGTCCTGGGCCTGGCCGACGCGCCCGCGGAACTGGTTCCTCCCCGTCGGCGCGCTCGTCGTCGCCAGCGCCGTGCTGTACGCCGTGGGCGGCCTGCTCCTCGCCGTCCTCCTGCAGTCCTCGGGGGCGCCGTTCACCCGGCTGGCCGGCAACGCGCCGGTCAACAGCGCGGACGTCGACCTGCCGAACACGTTCCTCGGCCTGGCGATCGGTTGCCTCGTCGTCGCCCTGTGGGTCGTCCCCGTGCTGGTGCGCGACGCGCTGGCGGCATCGGCACGCCGCAGGGCGGCGCCCGAGCCGGCTACCCGGCGGGACTGACGGCCGTACCGGGCGCCGTTCCCGGCGACGGCGACGGGGCCAGGTGCTCGGCGGCCGCCGCGCGGGGCAGGCCGAGGAAGTCGGTGTTGTCGGCCCACTGGTCGATGCCGCCGGTCAGCGGGCGGTCCCGCAGCGCCGGGTCCGTGACGGTGGCGGCCAGCGCCCGCGCGAACCGGCCGGCGTCCACCACCTGGAAGGGGCGCGAGAAGTACGGGCGGGGCGTCGGGTCGACCGGTGCGGCGAGCCCGGTGTCGTTCTGCCGCGCGCCGACCACCGAGTACGCCTCGCACAGGCAGCGTTCCCGGGTCGGCTGGTCGGACGCGGCCAGCGCGCCGCGCAGCGACGGCGTCAACCGCGCGGCGACCGGCAGTCGGGTGAACGCGCTGCCCAGCCACTTGCTGTACGGCGCGTACCGCCGGTCCAGCAGCAGACACAGCCGCATCAGGTCGCGCACCAGCCGACCCGCCACCACCGCCGCGCCGAGTTCGTCGCCGACCTCGGCGCAGCGCCCGACGAACGCCTCCTCCTGCGAGATCCGCTGCCACTGGCAGGCGAGCAGGTATCGCCACACCTGCTCCGGGTACCACGCCAGCCGCCGTCGTGCGGCGGTCAGGTCACCGGTTCCGTCGTGGAACACCGCGCCGCCGGTGACCTCCGCGAGCCGCTGCTGCGGCATCGTCAGCCAGTCGACGGTGACCGGTCCGGACGGGTCCGCCGCGCCGGGACCCAGCTGCGCGGTCAGCCAGCCGTCGACGTCGAGTATCTCGATCCGGTGACTGACCGGTCCGTCGGTGTCCGTCATCTGCCCGACCGGGTCCGTCGGGTCCTCGCTCTGCCGGAAGTGGGTGGACCAGCCGCGGATCCGTTTCGGCAACCGTTCGGCGAGCAGCCGGTGGATGGCCGTGCCGTGCCGTGCCGCGTCGTCCGGCGCGACGAAGACCTGCAGCCGCGGTCCCCAGTCGTGGTCCGCGGAGCGGGCCGTGTCGTAGCCGAGCACCTCGGAGCCGGCGCCCACCCGCGCCGCCGCGTACCGCAGCCCCGGGTACGCCTCGGCCAGCAACGGTCGGACCGCCTCCCCGTACAGGACACCGGACAGGTCGAGGCCGGGGAGGAACTCCGCGCCGTGTGCCGTCATCGGGCCATCATCGGCGGCGGAACCTCCCCGGGCCACCGAATACAGGACCGGTGTTCCCACTGGATGACACCGCACGGGCGCCGAACGTGCGGAGTGCTGTGCGGAGCGTAGGATTCAGGTATCCGGGAGCGACAACATCCCATCCTGAGGTGCCTGCCAGGCCGGCTACCGAGGGAGATGGCGGTCATGGTGAGCCGCACCCGAGACGTTGATGTGCCGATCCGGACCTCCCTGCCCGTCGACGATGCCGCGCCGGCCACGCCGGCGGAGCCGCGACTGCGACTGGACCCGACGCTGTCGCACCGTGCGCTGTTGGACGGCGCGTGGTGGCCACGGACGAACGACCTGCTCGCCGAGCTGCCCGCCCTGGTCATCGCCCTCGACGGCCGGCGTGGCCGCATCACGCACCTGATGCTCGGCGCCACCTGGTCCGAGGCGCATCCCCGCAGCCTCAACCTCGCGGGCCGGCGGGTCCGGCTCGGCTGGTTCACCAGCCAACCGGCCGGACTGTTGACAGCCATCTGCGCCAACGGTTCGCGCGTCGACCTGCTGGTGGTTCCGGCCGTGACACCCAAGGCCGTCGCGGACCGGGTCATGACCGACGCGGCCGAGGCGACCAACACCGTGCACGCCCAGGATCTGCTGGCCGTGTCGACCGCGGGTGCGCCGGAGGCGACCGCGGAAGAGGTGTGGGACTCGGAGGGCGGTCCTGTCAGGCGTCGCTGAGCCCGACCCTGCCGGCCGGCGCCGTACGCGACGACGGGAGCAGGGAGGCGCCGACGACAAGTGACCTACCGCAACGTGCCGGAACGACGAGGACAGGACATCCTTCGCCGCGACGGCGAGCACGTCGACACGATGGCGACGGACCCGGAGACGTCGCGACGACGGCGAAACTCGGCATGCCGGCGAACGGGTACTTCCCCGTGGTGACACCTGACGAGTGTTCCCGGGGGCGAACGCCGAGACCCGCTCTCGCGCGCTGAGCAGCAGTTACAGTGGTAAAAGGATGAAGTGACGTCCGGGACCCCGACGGCACGCGGCCAGTCGATGCCACCGCCAATGGATATGGACCCAGGGGACGCTCATGACAAGTACCGGGCAACACGGGACCTCGCCTGTCCGGGTCGCCGGCGGCAGCGAGTACGCGCAGCTCTCCCGGTCCGTGCGGGCCGCGGGGCTGCTGGAGAAGAGATCCGCCTACTACGCCGCCAAGATCATCGGTACTCTGCTCGCCTTCGTCGCGGCATGGGTCGCGTTCGTGGTCATCGGCCCGTCCTGGTGGCAGCTGGGCGTCGCCGCGGTGATGGCGGTGCTCTACACGCAGATCGCGTTCATCGGTCACGACGCCGGCCACAAGCAGGTGTTCCGGACCAGACGCGCGAACTACCTGCTCGGGCTCGGCGTGGGCAATCTGGGGATCGGGCTCAGCTACGGCTGGTGGGTCGACAAGCACAACCGGCACCACGCACACCCCAACACGGTGGACAAGGACCCGGACATCGACGTCGGCGCGCTCGTCTACAGCCGCCCGCAGGCCCGGCTGCGCAGTCTGCCGGGCAGGCTGCTGAGCCGGTTCCAGGCGTACCTGTTCTTCCCGATGCTGCTGCTCGAGGGGATCAACCTGCACGTGTCGAGCATCCGCGCGCTGGCCGGACGTACGGTCAAGTCGCCCGGCCAGCGGGCCCTGGAGACCGGCCTGTTCGTCGCGCACCTGGCCGGCTACCTGACCATCGTGTTCCTGGTACTCGAACCCTGGCAGGCGGTGGCGTTCATCGCCGTGCACCAGGCCCTGTTCGGTGTCTACATGGGACTGTCGTTCGCCCCCAACCACAAGGGGATGCCGGTACTGTCCCGGGACGACGAGATGGACTACCTGCGCCGGCAGGTACTGACCTCGCGCAACGTGCGCGGCGGCCGGCTGGTGGACCTGCTGCTCGGCGGGCTGAACTACCAGATCGAACACCACCTGTTCCCCAGCATGCCGAGACCCAACCTGCGCCGGTCGCAGCAGCTCGTCCGGGACTTCTGCGCCGAGCACCGGATCAGCTACGCGGAGACGAGTCTGTTCGGCTCCTACCGGCTGGTGCTGCGGCACCTGTACCAGGTCGGCCGCCCGCTGCGCTCGTTGCCCGCCGACTAGGTCCTGCTCCGAGGTTCCGGGCGGCCGAGATGGTCCGGTCGTGCCCGCGCCGGTTGCCGTCGGCGCGACCGGTCCACCTCCCGACTCCGGTCAGAGGCGTTCCGGGGCGGCGACGCCGAGCAGACCCAGGCCCCGGCGGAGGGTACCGGCGGTGAGCTGGCAGAGGGCGAGCCGGTTGCCGCGCAACGGATCCGGGGCCCTCAGTACGTCGCACAACTCGTAGAACACGCTGAACGCGCGGGCCACCTCGTACAGGTGGAGGCAGAGCCGGTGCGGCTCCGACCCGGTCGCCACGTCGGTCAGGGTGTCACCGAAGGCGTCCAGGGCGAGCCCGAGAACCCGCTCCGCCGGTGCCAACGGTGCGTCCGGATCGACGGACACCGCATGCCCCGAGCCGTCGGCGCGGCGCAGGATCGAACAGACCCGCGCGTGCGCGTACTGGAGGTAGACGCCGGTGTTGCCGGTCAGCGAGACCATCCGGTCCGGGTCGAACACGTAGTCCCGGGCGGCGGACGTGGACAGTTCCGCGTACTTGACCGCGCCGACGCCGACGAGCGCGGCGATCCGGTCCAGCTCGGCGGCGTCGAGTTCCGGGCTCTTCTCGGCGACGACCCCGCGGGCGCGCTCGACGGCCATGTCCAGCAGGTCGACCAGCCGTACCGTGTCCCCCGAGCGGGTCTTGAACGGCCTGCCGTCCGGGCCGAGCACGGTACCGAACGGCAGGTGCACCAGCTCGGTGCCCTCCGGTACCCAACCGGCCCGGCGGGCCGTGGCGAAGACCATCCGGAAGTGCAGCGCCTGACGGGCGTCCACGAGGTACAGGATCCGGTCGGCGCCGCGTTCCCGGAGCCGGTGGCGGATCGTGGCGAGGTCGGTGGTGGCGTAGCCGTGTCCGCCGTCCGCCTTCCGCACGATCAGGGGCGTCGGCCGGTCGTCCCGGCCCACGAAGCCGGGGGTGAACACGCACACCGCGCCCTCGCTGGGCACGGCGATGCCGGCGCTCTCCAACTCGGCGACCACATCGCCGAGCATCGGGTTGTAGAACGACTCGCCCACCGAGTCCTGCGGCGTGAGCAGCACCCCCAGCCTGCGGTACACGGCCTGGAAGGCGACCTCGGACTCGTGCACGATCTCCCGCCAGCAGGCGAGGGTGGGTTCGTCGCCGGACTGGAGCGCCACGACCCGGCGCCGGGACCGGCCGGCGAACGCCGGGTCGTCGTCGAAGTCGGCGCGGGCCCTCCGGTACAGCCCCTCCAACGCGGACACCGTCGAGGTGCCGCCGTCGACCTGGTCGTGCCGCCAGCTCGTGTCGGGGTGCTCGTCCAGGTACTGGATCAGCATCCCGAACTGGGTGCCCCAGTCGCCGAGATGGTTCTCGCGGACCACGTCGGCGCCGAGGTGGCCGAGGATCCGGGCGAGGCTGTCGCCGATGATCGTGCTCCGCAGGTGCCCGACGTGCATCTCCTTCGCGACGTTCGGCCCGGAGTAGTCGATGACGGTGCGCTGCCCGGTCAGCGGTGCGCCGACCCCCAGCCGGTCGTCGGCCAGCCGGGCACCGAGCTGCGTCCAGATGGTCCGGCCGTGCACGGTCAGGTTGACGAATCCCGGTGGCGAGACCGTCGCCGACACCTCCCCGCCGGTGTCGCCGTCCGCGAGTTCCCGGACGATGTCGGCGGCGAGGTCGGCGGGTGCCCGACCGACCCGGGCGGCGAGGGCGAGGGCGGCGTTGGACTGCACGTCCACACCGGCACGCTCGGAACGTCGCACCACGGGGTCCGCACCGGCCAGTTCCGGTACGGCGCGGCCGATCGCCGCGGTGACCGCGGCCTCGATCCGGCGGCCCAGGGAGGGCACCTCGTGGTCGGTCATGACTCACCTCTCGTCGCTGTCGGAAGTGCCAGACTGTCGGACGAGAGGGCGCCGCGCACATGCTTTTCGGGCGGCGGGCACTTCCGGCGACGGCGTCGCCGGCGCCACGGTGGGGGTGTCGCGGGTCGGCACCGGCGACGGTCAGCCGCCCAGGTAGGCCAGGACGGCCAGCACCCGACGGTTGTCGTCGCCGGACGGCGGCAGGTCCAGCTTGCTGAAGATGTTGTTGATGTTCTTGCTGACCGCCTTCTCCGTGATGAACAGGCTGCCCGCGATCGCGTTGTTGGAGCGGCCCTCCGCCATCAGCGCGAGCACCTCACGTTCCCGGGCGGTGAGCCGGCGCAGCGGGGTGTCCGCGGCGTGCCGGCTCAGCAGCTGGGAGACCACCTCCGGATCCAGCGCGGTGCCACCGTCGGCGACCCGGCGTACCGCGTCGAGGAACTGGCTGACGTGCGACACCCGGTTCTTCAGCAGGTAGCCGACGCCGCCGTTGCGGTCGGCGAGCAGTTCGCGGGCGTACAACTGCTCGACGTGCTGGGACAGGATCAGTACCGGCAGGCCCGGGATCCGTTCGCGGGCCTCCAACGCGGCGCGGAGCCCCTCGTCGCTGAACGTCGGCGGCAGCCGTACGTCCACCACGGCCACGTCGGGGCGCACCTCGGTCAGCGCCCGCAGCAGGGCCGGGCCGTTGTCCACGGCCTCGACCACCTCGAACTGGTACGCGGTGAGCAGGCGGGTCAGCCCGTCCCGGAGGAGGGCGAGGTCCTCCGCGATGACCACTCGCACGGAACCTCCATGGTCAGAACCGTCGGGCCGCCCGGCGGGCTGGCCACGACGAGTCTGCCATCGTGCGCGGCGAGCCGACGCTCGATACCCCGCAGTCCGGTACCGCGGTGCGGGTCCGCGCCGCCGTGACCGTCGTCGGTGACCGTGATCAGGAGCGCGCCGTCGGTCCCTGCCAGCCGGACCCGTACCCGGCCGGCGCCGCTGTGCTTCACCGCGTTCGCCAGCGCCTCGGCCACGGCGAAGTACGCGGCGGTCTCGATCGGCGCCGACGCCCGGCCCGGGAGGTCGATGCCCACGTCGACGGGCAGCGGCAGGTCCAGGGCCAGCGCCCGTACCGCGCCGTCCAGGCCGCGTTCCGCGAGTACCGGCGGGTGGATGCCGCGCACCAGATCCCGCAGCTCGGCCAGCGCCGTGTCGCTGGCCTGCCGGGCCTCGGTGAGCAGCTGCCGCGCGGTCTCCGGATCCCGCAGGACCAGATCCTCGGCCATGCCCAGGCTCATGCCCAGCGCCACCATCCTGGCCTGCGCACCGTCGTGCAGGTCCCGTTCGATCCGGCGCAGCTCCGCCGCCTGCGAGTCCATCGCGTCGGCCCGGGTGCGGGTCAGTTCCCGCACCCGTGAGGAGAGCGCCGCCGCCGTGGTGGGCGCCAGCAGCAGCGCGAGGAACCGGGCCCGCACCCGCAGCACCATCGGGGCGACCGCGAGGCCGGCCGGTAGGAGCAACGCCCCCTGTACGACGGCGAGCGGTGCCATCAGCCAGGCAGGGCCGGCGAACGCCCAGCCGATGCCGACCTCGTAGTCCGGCACGAGGGGAATCAGCACGGGCGCCGCCACGATGCCCTCGACGCCCTGGACGATCAGCCCCGCCGGCAGCAGGCCCAGCGCGAGGCTGACCGGCGCGAGCAGCAGCCACACCAGGTCGCGCCACGTGGCCGGGTCGGTCAGGATCCACCGGCACCGCCGCCAGGCGCCGACCACGCCGTACGGCCCGAGGC
>JBAUUM010000231.1:0-5161 GCA_049582705.1 Actinocatenispora sp. | reverse complement strand
GCGTGGCGCTGGTCGACGCGCCGGTGAGCGGCGGCGCGGACCGGGCCCGGGCCGGCAGCCTCGCCGTCATGGTGGGCGGGGACCGAGCGGACGTCGAGGCGTTGCGACCGTTGCTGTCCAGTGTGGGCGAGACGGTGACCCACGTCGGCCCGGCCGGCGCCGGCGAGGCCGTCAAGCTCGGTAACCAGCTGATGATGTTCGCGGCGCTGGCCGGCGTGCACGAGGCGATCGACCTCGCCGCCGGATACGGGGTCGAGGACCGGGTGCTGCTGGACGCCACGTCCACCGGCACCGGCGACTCGTGGGTGGCGCGCAACTGGGGCTTCTTCGACCGCGTCGCCGCCGACTACGACGCGACCGGTGTGCCGGTACGCAACCGGCCGTGGAGCAAGGACCTGTGGGACATCGTGGCCGCCGCCCGAGCCGCCGACCTGCACCTGCCACTGGCCGGCCTGATGTCCCAGACGCTCGCCGGCACCGTCGAACGGCACGCCACGGGCGGCGACGCATGAACCGACCCGTGCCTCCCCCGGCGTACCGGAGCGAGGAACCGACATGACGACCTTCCAGCACCCCCCGCTGGCGGACGCGGACCGGCCGGCCGCACCGGCCGGACGCACCGGCCGGACGCGGCGGTCGTCGCGACGGCGCCGCGAGGCGCTCACCGCGTACGGATTCCTCGCACCCTGGCTGATCGGCCTGCTCGGCATCACCCTCGGCCCGATGCTGGTGTCGCTGTACCTGTCGTTCACCGACTACGACCTGCTGAGCCCGCCCCGGTGGGTGGGCCTGGCGAACTTCCACCGCATGTTCACCGCCGACCCGCGGTTCTGGCGGTCCGTCGGCGTGACGGCCGAGTACGTGCTCATCTCGGTGCCGCTGGTGCTGGTGGTCTCGTTCCTGCTGGCCCTGGTGCTCAACAAGGGCATCCGGCTGCTCGGCGCGTACCGCACGCTGTTCTACCTGCCGTCGCTGATCGGCAGCAGCGTGGCGATCGCGATCCTGTGGCGGCAGGTGTTCGGCGAGGGTGGCCTGGTCAACCGGGCGCTGGCGCTGCTCGGCGTGCACCACGGTGGCTGGGTCGGCGACCCGGCAACCTCGCTGTACACGATCATCGCGCTGAACCTGTGGGCGTTCGGCGCCACGATGATCATCTTCCTGGCTGGGCTGCGGCAGATCCCGCAGGAACTGACCGAGGCCGCCGCCGTAGATGGCGCGGGACCGCTGCGTCGGCTGTGGCACATCACGCTGCCGCAGCTCTCGCCGCTGATCTTCTTCAACGCGCTGCTCAGCACGGTGCACGCGTTCCAGGCTTTCACCGGGGCGTATGTGGTCTCCGGCGGCAATGGCGGCCCGTCCGACTCGCTGCTGTTCTACACGCTCTACCTGTACCAGAAGGGGTTCGTGGACTTCCAGATGGGCTACGCGTCGGCGATGGCCTGGCTGCTGCTGGTCGTGCTCGGCCTGTTCACCGCCACGGCGTTCCTGACGTCCCGCTACTGGGTGCACTACGGGGACGCGCGATGACCGCCGCGACGGGGCGCCGGAACCCGCTGCTGATGCCGAGCCGGCCCAGCCGCAACCCGGTGGTCCGCGGTGCCGCCCGGCACGTGCTGACCATCGCCGTCCTGGTCGTCCTGCTCTACCCGGTGTTGTGGATGGTGGCGGCGTCGTTCCACCCCGACAACGAGATCTTCGGCCACCTGGGGCTGCTCGGACACTTCACCCTGGACAACTACCGGCACGGCTGGAACCCCGGCAACTCGCTGCACTTCTCCCGGTTCTTCGTCAACTCGATGCTCGTGTCCGCGCTGTCGGTGGCCGGCAACCTGTTCGCCTGCACGCTCACCGCGTATGCCTTCGCCCGGCTCGAGTTCCCGTTCAAGCGGGTGCTGTTCGCCGTCCTGATCGGCACCATCCTGCTGCCGTACCACGTGACGCTGGTGCCGCAGTACATCCTGTTCGACAAGCTGTCCTGGCTCAACACGTACATCCCGTTGGTGCTACCGAAGTTCCTCGGCGCCGACGCGTTCTACATCTTCCTCAACGTGCAGTTCATCCGCGGCCTGCCGCGTGAGCTGGACGACGCGGCGCGCATCGACGGGTGCAACCACTGGCAGATCTTCCGGCGCATCATCGTGCCGCTGTCGCTGCCGGCCATGGGCACGACAGCGATGTTCACCTTCATCGCCGCCTGGAACGACTTCCTCGGTCCGCTGCTCTACCTGAGCAAGACGCAGCTGTACACGGTCCCCTTGGGACTCAACATGTTCATCGACTCGACCGGGACCTCCTCGTACGGGTCGCTGTTCGCGATGGCGGTGCTGTCCCTGGTACCGCTCGTCGGCTTCTTCCTCGGTGCGCAACGGCTGCTCACCGAGGGCATCACCACCACCGGAATCAAGTAGCAGCAGGGGGATCCACGATGCGCAGGGTGAAAGCGGGCGCGGCGGCCCTGGTCGTCGCCGTCACCGCCGCGGCACTGTCCGGCTGCGGTGGCACATCACACTCGGCCGGTCCGGCCGCCGGCCAGTCCGGCAAGGGCAAGGTGAAGGGATCCATCGACTTCGCGTGGTGGGGTGGTGGCAGCCGCAGCGCCAAGACCAACGCGGTGATCAAGCTCTTCCGCAAGGCTCATCCGGGTGTGCAGGTCCACACCACGGTGGGCGAGTTCAACGCGTACTTCCAGAAGCTCAACGTACAGGCGGCCGGGGAGAACCTGCCCTGCGTACCGCAGATGCAGGCCCGGCAGCTCAACGACTACACCAAGCGGCACACCCTGATGCCACTGGACAACATGGTCAGGAGCGGCGCCATCGACGTCTCCGGCATCCCGAAGAAGGTGCTGGACACCGGGCGCGGCACCGACGGGAAGCTGTACATGGTCCCGTACGGCGCGGCCTACGACGGCACCATGTACAACCGCGACATGGCACGTCGGGCCGGGGTGGGCGACCTGAAGCCGGACGTCACCTGGGACCAGTGGGAAAAGTGGCTGCTCGACGCCCAGCGCAAGCTGCCCTCCGGGGCACGCGCCACCGCACTGGACGGCACGAACGCCGACCTGTTCATCTCCTACGTGGAGAGTCACGGCGCCTCCCTGTTCAAGGGCGGCAAGCTGGGCTTCGGAAAGTCGATGCTCGCCGACTACTGGAACATGTGGGAGCGGCTGCGCACGGCGGACGCGACCATCACCGCCTCGGCGGCCGCCGAGAACGCGAACGTGGCCAGCCCCGCCGAGCAGGGCGACGTGGTGCTGCACAAGGCGATGAGCGCGACCACCCCGGGCAACCAGTTGGCCGAGGCGCAACCGACCAGTGACGCGCACGGCGGTGGTGAGCTGACCATGACCACCCATCCGTTCGGCCCCGCGGGCATCGGCAACGTGCTGATCACCTCGGGGTTGTCAATCTCGGCGAGCTGCGACAACGTGCCCACCGCGGCCTCGTTCATCGACTTCTTCACCAACGACGAGCAGGGCGCGAAGGCGTACGCCTCCGACAACGGTGCGGTGACGGTCACCAAGCTGCTGAAGGCTCAGCTCGACGACCCGTCGACCTCCGCGCTGAAGAAGAAGGAACTGTCGGTGTACCAGGACATCGTGCGGCAGGACGCACCCGTCGTGGTCTACCCGTCGGGGTACCAGCAGATCTTCGTGGACGCCTTCACCCGCGACTACCAGGATGTGGCGTTCGGGCGCAAGAGCGTACGGCAGGCGGTGGACGCGTTCTTCCAGGAGGCCACCGGACAGCTCCAGCGGTGACCGCGACCCGGCGGTCGGCGGATCAGGCAACGGCGACGGAAGGAACACGGTGGACAAGGCGGCGCTGACCGGCATGCGGGTGGTCGACCTGACCCAGGTGATGGCCGGACCGTTCTCCACGATGCTGCTGGCCGACCTGGGCGCGGACGTCATCAAGGTGGAGCTGCCCGGGGTCGGCGACGCGACCCGGCGGTCCTGGGGGTATCCCCGGGACGGCGCGGACAGCGTGGCGTTCCTGGCGCTCAACCGGAACAAGCGCAGCATCTGTCTGGATCTGCGCTCCGAGGAGGGCCAGCGCGACTTCCGGCAGCTGGTCGCCTCGGCGGACGTGGTGGTGGAGAACTTCCGACCGGGCGTCGCGGACCGGCTCAACGTCGGCTACGCCGCCGTGTCGGCCGTCAACCCGGCCGTCGTCTACGCCAGCATCTCGGGTTTCGGCCAGACCGGACCGTACGCGCAGCGGCCGGGCTACGATCTGGTAGCACAAGGCATGGCCGGCGCGATCAGCATCACCGGGGACCCGGACGGACCGCCGGTCAAGTGTGGGCTCCCGGTCGGCGATCTGGGCGCGGGGCTGTTCTGCGCGTACGGGATACTCGCCGCCTACACGCACCGGCTACGCACCGGTGAGGGGCAGTATCTGGAAACCTCACTGTACGAGGCGGTGCTGGCCATGTCGGTGTGGGAGTCCACCGAGTACTGGGACACCGGCGAGGCCCCGCAGCGGCTCGGCTCCGCGAACCGGATGTCCGCGCCGTACCAGGTGCTGCGGACCCGGGACGGGTACCTGACCGTCGGCGCCAACAACCAGCGCGCCTGGGAGCGGCTGTGTCACGCGCTGGGCCTGGATTCCCTGCTGCGGGATCCGCGGTTCACCACCAACATGGACCGTATGACGCATCGCGACGAGCTGGCCGGCCTGCTCGAGGCCCGCCTCGCCGAGGACGACACCGACCTGTGGGTCCGCAGAATCCTGGACGCCGGGGTGGCGGCCGGCCCCATCCTCGACTACCACCAGATTCTCGCCGACGACCCGCACGTACGTTCCCGCGGCATGGTGCAGGAGGTGGATCATCCGGTGCAGGGCCGGATCAAGGTGCTCGGCTTCCCGGTCAAGTTCACGGGCACGCCGGCGCGGATGTTCCGACACCCGCCGCTACTGGGTGAGCACACCGAGGAGGTGCGCACCGGCTTGGCGGACGCGGCTGCCGATCCGGAGGCGGTCGACCGGCGCCGGGCGGACACCGCCGGGGAGCACCCGGGGCGGCGGTCGTGACTGACCGCGTCGACCTCGAACGACGGGGGCCGGTGGCCACCCTCACCCTGCACAACCCCCGGATCCGCAACGCGCTGACCTGGCGGATGTACGAGCAGCTCGACGCGCACTACGGGACGCTC
>JBAUUM010000230.1:0-4117 GCA_049582705.1 Actinocatenispora sp. | reverse complement strand
CACGTAGTGCCGGGTGATCCGCCATGCCCGGTCGCCGGGCACCGTGCCCGGCGGTGCCGGCACGCCGAGCTGCTCGGCCAGCAGTTGGTAGTCGATGAAGGAGAAGTGCGTGGCGCCGGCCATGGCCAGCCAGCGCTTCCAGCCCTCGAACCGCGGCCAGGTCGCGTCCCAGGTGTCGTCCTCGCCGGGCAGGTGCGCCGCGTTCGAACCGAACAGCAGCACCGGCGCGGACCGGCCGGCGGCCGGCACGTCGGCGAACATCGTGCCGTCCAGGTTGACGGCGGCGTCCACCCGCCGGTCCGTGCCCGGCAGTACCACTGCCGACGCCCCGCCGATGGAGTGCCCGACGATGGCGGTCCGGGACGCGTCGACCCACTGGCGCCAGCGGGCCACCGGGTCGGCGGCCCGCCCGCGCCGCCCCGGATCCGAACCGGTGAGCCGGTCCAGGACGAACGACACGTCGCGAACCCGTCCCGCGATCACCGCCTTCGGATCGGCCGACTCGCAGGCGACGCACGTGGTGACCCGGCCGTCCGGGAACGTGGTGGCCACCGACTCGTACGTGTGCTCGATCGCGGCGACCAGGTAGCCCCGGCTGGCCAGTTCCTCGGCCAGCATGGTCATCGAGGTGCGGGGCAACGAGAAGCCCGGCGACAACAACACCAGCGCCCGGCGCCCGGGCAGCGGCAGGGCGCCGCCGCGGGCGTGGGTACGGACCCGGCTCAGGATGTGCGGCGGCACCCCCGTCACGTGCTGGCTCCGCAGGATCAGCGTGGACTCGCGTGCCGTGACGTACCGAACCGGCCCGTGTCCGGTGCGCGGCACGGCCGGGTACCAGAGGGAGACCATCAGCTCGCGGGGCCGGGCCGGCACCCACGGGTCGGCGCGGTCCCGGTCGACCAGGTGCAGCGCGGTGGTGCCGATCCGGTGCGGCCCGGTCGGTCGGGGCAGTACCGGGGTCGGCCAGGCGGTGGCCGTGGCCGCTCCGGTGGGTGCCTGGGCGGGTGCCGGGGCGGCCGTCGCGGTCGGGGCCAACGTTGTCATGGCGAGTGCCGCGACTCCCGCTGCGGCCAGCAGCGGGAGCCGACGGCGGTGGACGGTACGGTCCGGTGCGGCCCGGTCGGGGCCCGTCGGAGTGATCATGCGTCCACCCTCGCCGGGCGGGCCCGGCACGCGCATCGGCGTACCGGAGACGCGCGGCTACGGCGTTCGTCGCGTCCCGGCGCAACTTTCGATGGACGCCCGCCCGGCCCGGTGCGCCTACGCTGCCACCATGGCGTACGGGGCGGAGGCGCCGATCGGCGGTTGGCTGTTCGAGCGGCTCGGGCGGCTCCACGACCGGTTCGGCCCGGTGGCTGTCGGCGTCGTGATCTTCACGCTGTCCGTCGTCGCGGTGGACGGGTTCCTGGGCGTGCCGTCGGCGTGGGACGAGCCATGGGTACTGAGCTGCGCGGTGGCCTGCGGGGTGTCCGCGGCGCTCGCGCGGTGGCGGCGCTGGCCGGTGTTCCTGGTCGCGGCCGTCGCCGGGATCGCGGCGCTGATGTGGCCGGCGACGGTCGTGGCGTCCTACTACGCCGGGACCACGCTGCGCCGACGACCGCTGCTCGGCTACCTCTGCGGCGCCACCGGCTGCATGGCCGCGGCGGTGGCCGTCAACTCCGCGATCGGCGGGTACCGGGCGGCGTGGTGGAGCGTGCCCAACTCGACGGTCCTGTTGCTGCTGATCGTCGGCCTGCCGGTGACGGTGGGGCTGTGGGTGGCCGCCCGCCGGCAGTTGCTGGCGCAGTGGCGGTACCGGGCCGAGCGGCTCGAGCGGGAGCAGGCCGCCCGCGCCGAGCAGGCCCGGGCGACCGAGCGGGCCCGGATCGCCCGCGAGATGCACGACGTCGTCGCGCACCGGGTGGCGCTGATGGTGCTGCACGCCGGCGCCCTCGAGGTCAACGCGCCGGACGGGCGTACCGCCGAGGGCGCGGAGCTGATCCGGTCCACGGGGCGGGAGGCCCTGGCCAACCTGCGCGAGGTGCTCGGGATCCTGCGGTCGCCGGTGACCGGTGACGACGCCGCCCACCCGCAGCCGGTACTCGCCGACCTGGACGCTCTGCTGTCGGCGTCCCGAGCGGTCGGGCTGCCGGTGACCCTGCGGGTGGAGGGGGAGCCGGCGCTGATGCCGGACATGGTGCAGCGCACCGCGTACCGGGTGGTGCAGGAGGCGCTGACGAACGTGCACAAGCACGCCGGGCCGGTGGCCACCGAGGTGCTGCTGCGCCAGCTGCCGGACCGGCTGGTGCTGCGGGTGGCCAACCAGCCGGCCGGAGCGCCGGTGGACCGGTTCGACGGCAGCGGGCTGGGACTGCTCGGTCTGCGGGAGCGGGTCGAACTGCTCGGCGGCAGCTGGTCCGCCGGGCCGGAGCCGTCAGGCGGTTTCGTGGTCCGCGCCGAGCTGCCGACCGCCGGGCCGCGCCCGTTGCCGGGGGAACAGCCCGGCGGGACGGTCGACGCGGAGTGATCCGGATACTGGTCGTCGACGACGAGGCGCTGGTGCGCTCCGGGCTCCGGATGATCCTGGAGGCCATGGACGACCTGCTGGTGGTGGCGGAGGCGGCGGACGGCGCGGCCGCGCTGGCGGCGGTGATCCGGCACCGGCCGGACGTCGTGCTGATGGACGTGCGGATGCCCGGCATGGACGGGCTGAGCGCTGCGCGGCGCATCCGGGAGCTGCCGCGGCCGCCGAAGGTGATCATGCTGACCACGTTCGACCTGGACGAGTACGTGCACTCCGCGCTGCGTGCCGGTGCGGTGGGCTTCCTGCTCAAGGACACTCCGCCGCGCGACCTCGCGGCCGCGGTACGCACCGTGGTCGCGGGTAACGCGATGCTCGCGCCGAGCGTGACCCGGCGCCTCATCGACGCCTTCGACGACCGTCAACCCGCCCGGATCGAGGCGGCCCGGGCCCGGCTGGCCGTACTCACCGAGCGGGAACGCGACGTCCTGCGGGCCGTCGCCCGCGGGCTGTCCAACGCGCAGATCGGCCGCCTGCTGGGCGCGACGGAGGCGACGGTGAAGACCCACGTCAGCCGCTCGTTGGCGAAGCTCGACCTGGCCAACCGGGTGCAGGCGGCGATCCTGGTGCACGAGGCCGATCTGCGGTGAGCGCGACGCCGGCCACCCGATCGGCAGTATGTTGACAGGGTCATGGATTTCAGCCTGGCGTCCGACGGCCGGCTGCCCGTACCGGGGCGGCCGGGCCCACCGTGGCCTGCCCGCACCGTCCGGATCGGCGGGCTCGACACCCAGGTGCGCGACACCCCTGCGGTGTGTGACGGCGCCGAGCCGGCCGCGTACGTGCACGGCCTGGGCGGCTCCGCGCAGGACTGGACCGAGCTTGCCGGGCTGCTGGCGCCGTGGTTCGACGGCGCGGCGGTCGACCTGCCCGGTTTCGGGGGCAGCGCCCCGCTGCGTCGCTACGGCCAGGCCGCGCTCGCCGGGCACGTGGTCCGCTGGTTGGAGCACGAGGGCCGTGGGCCGGTGCACCTGTTCGGCAACTCGCTGGGTGGCGCGGTGACCGTGCGGGTCGCGGCGCTCCGTCCCGACCTGGTGCGGTCGCTGACCCTGATCTCGCCGGCGATGCCGTTCCTGCGCCCGTGGCAGTCGACGCAGGGGCGGCTCGTGCCGATGGTGTGCGTACCGGGGGCGGCCCGGTTGCTGGCGGCGTCGATGGCCCGGCTCGGCCCCGAGGCGCTGACCCGCGAGTCGGTGCGGACCTGTGTCACGGATCCGACCCGGGTGTCCGAGGAGCGGATCGCGGCGTTCGCCGAGGAGACGGGCACCTGGCTGCGCTCGCCGTGGCACGCGGACGCCTACCTGCGGACGTTCCGCGGCCTGCTCGGTACGTTCCTGCGCGGTCTCGTGCCGGGCTCCGAGTCGCTGTGGCGGCTCGCCGCCCGCATCCAGGCGCCGACGCTGGTCGTGTGGGGGCGGCAGGACCGGCTGGTGCCGGTGCGGCTGGCCGCCCGGTTGGCCGCGACGGTGCCGGACAGCCGGCTGCTGGTGGTCGAGGACGCCGGGCACGTCGCCCAGCTGGAGAGCCCCCGGACCGTGGCCCGCGCGGTACTGGGCC
>JBAUUM010000229.1:0-9529 GCA_049582705.1 Actinocatenispora sp. | reverse complement strand
GGCGCGCCGGTCCCCGACGAGTGCCCGACGGCCCGGCCGGCGAGCGCCCCGGATGCCACCGGGCCGGCGACCGGCGCCGTACCGGCGGACCCGATGATGGGTGAACTGTTGGGCCCCGTGCTGCGCGGATCCGGCGGCGGGTCCGGGCCGGGCCGGGCGGATCACCGGATGCCGGTCGCCCAGCCGCCGGAGCACCTGGTGTCCGGGCGTCGGCGGGTGGGTGACTTCATGTCCCTGGCCGCGACGGTGCTGTCCGCACCCGCCCGCCTCGGCGGGGTCCGGCTGGTGGCCGTGGACGGTCGGGCCGGCTCGGGCAAGACCACGTTCGCCGGACGCCTCGCGGCGGCGCTGACGGCCCGTGGCGCGGACACCGCCGTGCTGCACACCGACGACCTGTTGCAGGGCTGGCTGGACATCGTGACGTTCTGGCACCGGCTGGAAGAGTGGGTGCTGTCGCCGCTACGCCGCGGCGAGCCGGCCCGCTACCGACGTTTCGACTGGTCGGCAGGCAGATTCCGGGACGAGTGGGAGACCGTCGGTCGACCCGACGTCCTGGTGGTCGAGGGCGTGACGACGGCACGGGCCGCCGTCCGACCCGAGCTGACCACGTCGATCTACCTACAGGTGGCCCGGGAGACCCGGTTCGAGCGCGGCCTGCGGCGGGACGGGCCGGGGGTACTGCCGGACTGGAGCCGTTGGATGCTCGACGAGGACCGGCAATTCGCCGCCGACCCGACCGCCGGACACGTGGACGTCCTGATCGACGGGGAACCGTCGGTGCCACATGCGACAGATCGCCAGTATGTCCAGATAGCTCCCTAACCCCTGACGGTTAGGGGCTTCCCGTAAGGGATTCTTGCGGGACGGTACACCGGCCGCGAGTGGTACGTACGACATAGCGTGGAGAGCGACACGACGCTGATGCGGGAGGGCACGATGACCGATTCCACCGGGCGCGGACCGGATGAGGCGGCCGGTTCCGGCCCAGGTGAGCCAACGGCAGGCGGCTCGACCGGCGCGGCGGGGGGCCAGCCGGCCCGCCGCCGCACGACGCTGACCGGGATCAGTTCCCGCGCCTGGGAACACCCGGCGGACCGCGGAGCGCTCGTCGCGCTGCGGGAACTGCGGGGCTTCGACGAGATTCTCCGCCGCTTCTTCGGCCTGTTCAACGAACGCTACTTCCGGATGAAGTACCTGGGTTCGTCGATCCGGGCGAACGGCTGGCAGTTCTCCCGGGTACACGGCATCTACCTGGAGGCCGCCGCCGCCCTCGACTTCGGTGAGCCGGCGGACCTGCCGGAGCTCTACATCACCCAGACGCCGTTCGCGAACGCCGGCGCGTTCGGCATGGACAAGCCGTTCCTCGTCGTCAACAGCGCCACGGTGCAGATGCTCGACGACGACGAGTTGCGGTTCGTCCTCGGCCACGAGCTGGGCCACATCCGGTCCGGTCATGCCGTCTACCACACGCTGCTGGTGTGGATGATCGAACTGGTCCGCGGACTGAACTGGTTCCCGATCGGCGCCCTGGCGCTGCGCGGGATCCTGGCCGCGCTGATGGAGTGGTACCGCAAGGCCGAACTGTCCTGCGACCGGGCCGGCCTGCTGGCCTCCCAGGATCCCGCGGCCGCGCTGCGGGTGCACATGAAGTTCGCCGGCGGCGGCGATCTGTCCGATATCGACACCGCGGCGTTCCTGGCACAGGCCAACGAGTACGACCGGGCCAACGGTGATTTCCGTGACAGCATCATCAAGCTGATGCTGCTGGAAGGGGCCTCGCACCCGATGCCGGTCGCGCGTGCGGCCGAGCTGCGGCACTGGGTGGAGACCGGGGAATACCGCAGGATCCTGTCCGGGGAGTACCCGCGTCGTGAGGACGACGCGACCGCCTCGGTCAGCGAGGAGGTCAGGGCCGCCGCGAAGTCCTACCGGGACGCTTTCGCCCGCTCGCAGGACCCGCTGGCCGGGCTGCTACGCCGGTTCGGTGACGGCGCCAACGTCGCGGGGGAATGGGCCAAGGCCGGTGCGGACAAGCTGCGGGCCTGGGTGGCCGGCGACGCCCGACGCGACGACGAGCCGGGCGGCGACGAACGCTGATGGCGCGGCACCGCACCGGGTTGTGCGCACCATCGCACGGCCCGGTGCGGCCGGTGTCGACGCAGCACGCCTACGATGCTGGCTCATGACACAGTCACCGATGCTCACCGATGCTGATATCCGCACCGCCGTCGACCGGGTGCTGCCGTCGGTCCGCGCCGACCTGGAGAAGATGGTCCGGGTACCGAGCGTGGCGTTCGCTGGCTTCGATCACAGCGAGGTGGAGCGCTCCGCCGAGATGGTCGCGGAGCTGTGCCGCGAGGCGGGCGTGCCCGATGTGCAGATCCTCCGCGTCGAGGGCGGCCAGCCCGCCGTGGTGGGCCGCATCCCCGCCCCGCCCGGCGCACCCACGGTCCTCCTTTACGCCCACCACGACGTGCAACCCACCGGCGACGCAGCCCTGTGGAACACCCCGCCGTTCGAGCCGGTGGAGCGGGACGGCCGCCTGTACGGGCGTGGCGCCGCCGACGACAAGGCCGGCGTGGCCGCGCATCTCGCGGCGATCCGTGCGTACGACGGGCAGCCTCCGGTGGGCGTCACCCTCTTCATCGAGGGCGAAGAGGAATGCGGGTCGCAGACGCTGGAGGCGTTCCTGCGCGAGTACGCGGACATTCTCGCCGCGGACGTCCTGGTGCTCGCCGACTCCGGCAACTGGGACGTCGGCACCCCAGCCCTGACCACCTCGCTGCGTGGCCTGGCCAACTGCCACGTCGAGGTCCGGACGCTCGACCACGCGGTGCACAGCGGCATGTACGGCGGCGTGGTACCCGACGCGCTGACCGGGCTCTGCCGGCTACTGGCCACCCTGCACGACGAGGCCGGCAACGTGGCGGTGACCGGCCTGCACGACGCCGGTCCGACCGACGTCGAGATGCCGGAGGAGCGGTTGCGCGCCGAGGCCGGTGTCCTGGACGGCGTGCAGCTGATCGGTTCGGGTTCGATCACGGCACGCAGCTGGAACAAGGCCGCCATCTCGGTCATCGGCATCGACTGCCCCACGATCCGGAACGCGTCGAACACGCTGGTCCCCTCGGCGCAGGCCAAGGTGAGCATGCGGCTCGCGCCCGGCCAGGACCCGGAGGCGGCGATGACCTCGCTCACCGCGCACCTGGAGGCGAACGCGCCCTGGGGCTCGACGGTTACGGTGAGCAACGTGGAACTGGGTGCGCCGTACAAGATCGACGCGACCGGGCCGCGCTACCAGGCGGCACGGGACGCGTTCCAGACCGCCTGGGACGGCACCGCGCCGGTGGACATGGGCATCGGCGGGTCGATCCCGTTCGTGGCCGAGTTCGCCGACGCCTTCCCGGACGCGGCGATCCTGGTCACCGGCGTGGAGGACCCGGACGCGCGGGCGCACGGCGCGAACGAGAGCCTGCACCTGGGCGAGTGGCGTCGCGCCTGCCTCGCCGAGGCGCTGCTGCTGGCCAAGTTGGCGCCGCGGTGAACTCACTGAGCCACCCACAGCGGCGCCCGTCGGCGATCTTCCTGGCCCTCGTGGCGCTGCTGGTGGTGTCCAGCTGGATGACCTGGTCCAGCTTCGGGAATGTCCGCGTCGACGCCTTCCTGCTGGTCGGCGCGGGCTGGCTGGTCTCGCTGTGCCTGCACGAGTACGGCCACGCCTATCTGGCGTTCCGGTTCGGTGACACGGGCGTGGCGGACCGGGGCTACCTCACCCTCAACCCGCTCAAGTACTCGAACGTGCTGCTCTCGTTCGTACTGCCGCTGGTGTTCGTGCTGCTGGGCGGGTTCGGCATGCCGGGTGGCGCGGTCTGGGTCGACCGGGGTCGGATCCTCGGGCGGGCCCGGCACAGTCTTGTCTCCGCGGCCGGTCCGGTGATGAACGTGCTGTTCAGCATCGCGCTGGCCGTACCGTTCTGGCGCGACGTGTCCGGCTCGGAGCATGTCGCCTTCTGGTCGGCACTCGCCTTCCTGGCGTTCCTCCAGGTCACGGCGAGCGTGCTGAACCTGGTCCCGATGCCGGGCCTGGACGGCTACGGCATCCTGGAGCCGTGGTTGCCGGCGCACTGGCGGCGCGGTGCCTCGATGGTCGCGCCGTACGGCATCCTGATCATCTTCGCGCTGTTGTGGGAGCCACGGGTCAACGCGCTGTTCTTCCGGCTGGTCTACGGGATCACCGACCTGCTCGGCGTGCCGGAGGGCGCGATCCTCTACGGCGACCAGTTGTTCCGTTTCTGGACCTGATCCGCACCGCTCGTGGTCCCGCCGCCGACCGACCGACGGCGGGTCGACGGCGGGTCGACGGCTCAGCCGGGTGACCGCCCCGGAGAAGCACGCTGTCCGTGGCGGTCGTCGCCACGGACAGCGGGGTGCGGCACCGCGAAATGGTGGCGGTGATCGGTCTGGCTCAGCCCAGGGCGTTGTGCACCATGGAGGGGAAGAGGTTCGGCGCCCCGACCGCGACGGCGGCGACGGCGGCGATCACCACGAACGCCGGGAGCAGGAACCGGCGCTCGACCCCGCCGCCCACCCGTACCGCCATCACGTCGGGGACGCCGATTTCCCGCCACAGGCGCCGCCCGGTGGGTATCGGCCACAGGATCGGACAGCCTGCCTTGGTGATCATGTCCCCGAGGGTGTGCACGATGCCGCCGGCGGCGATGGCCGCGCCGATCACCGGATAACCGCGGTCCGCGGGGAGCAGTGAATATGCGGCGAGCGCGGCGGCGGCCGACAGCAGCGTGGTGAGCAGCCAGCCGCGTTTCTTGGCCCACTCGCTGAGCAGGCCGCGGATGGCGAGCCCGAACATCAGGAAGAGCACGGCGATCACCGCCCACTTGCCGAACCTGGCGCACAACGCGCCGACCCCGAAGCCGAGCGCGACGTTGAACAGCCAGGTGTGGGTCAGGGTCCGGTGCCCGTTGTGCCGTTTCGGGTCGCGTTTGGCGCGGGTGATCTTGTAGACCCCGAGGGAGAACTTCTCCACCACCTCGGCCATGAACAACGAGACGACGCCGAAGGTGTGCGCGACCGTGGCGCCACCCTTGTTCTCGGTGACACGGCCGGACAGATCGAGGTCGGGCAGCAGGGCCGCGCCCGCACAGACCGCCGCACCCACGCCGAGTTCGACGTGGCCGGGGTGGTAGTTGAGCCAGTGGCCAGCTGCCCAGCAGCCGGCCAACCAGATCGCGGCGCCGGACACCGCGTGCGTCGGTCCCATCACCATGGCGGGGCCTGCCTCCGATTGAGTTGGTCTCATGCCTGACATGTGACGCAGACAGGACACATGGCCCTGTCTGCGCGGTGTTCACTGTGCCAGATGCGTGCGACGTTCCGTCCGTCCGCCTGTGGGTGACTACCGAGGTTTCGGAAAGAATGGTGGTGAACGTCCGGTAACCCCATGATCACCTTTCGCGATGATCGCCAGGTGGGTGTCGTACCGGCCGGGCACGATGGTGGAGTGCTGTTCGCCGACCTGACCGGGGTGTCCGCGGCTGTCGCCGCGACCCGGTCCCGGCGCGCCAAGATCGACCTGCTGGCCGACGGTCTGCGGCGGATGGAGACCGACGAGGTCCCGGCCGGGGTCGCCTACCTGTCGGGCGAACTGCGTCAACGGCAGATCGGCGTCGGCTGGGCCAGCCTGCGGGAGCTGCCGCCCGCGACGGTCACCGAGGCCACCCTGACGATCGCCGACGTCGACACCGCCCTGGCACAGGTGGGCGCGGAGCGGGGCGCCGGATCGACCGCGCGCCGCCGCGCGCTGCTGGGTTCACTGTTCGCCGTCGCGACGGCGGACGAGCAGAGCTTCCTGCGTGGCCTGCTGACCGGCGAGATACGCCAGGGTGCCCTGGCCGGCATCATGACCGAGGCCATCGCCCGCGCCGCGGAGCTGGACTCCGCGACCGTACGACGCGCCCTGCTGCTCTCCGGTGATCTGCGGGAGGTGGCGGTGGCGGCGCTGATCGGCGGGGCCGTGGCGTTGGCCGCCTTCCGGCTCGCGGTGGGCCGGCCGCTGTCCCCGATGCTGGCGCAGACCGCGAGCAGCGTCCCCGACGCGATGGACCGGCTCACCGGCGGCCGCTCCGCCCGCGTCGCCGTCGACGACAAGCTGGACGGCATCCGGATCCAGGCGCACCGGGACGGCGACGAGGTGGCGGTCTTCACCCGCAGCCTGGACGACATCACCGCGCGGGTGCCCGAGGTGGTGGCCGAGGTACGGGCGCTGCCGGTACGGCGGTGCGTGCTGGACGGCGAGGCGCTCGCGCTGACCGACGGCGGCCGGCCGGTGCCGTTCCAGGTCACCGCGAGCAGCGCCGGCCGACGGTCTCCCGGTGCCGGACGGCACGAACTGTTTCCGTACTTCTTCGACCTGCTGCACGTCGACGGCGTGGACCTGCTCGACGAACCGGCGGAGCGGCGGTGGGCGGAGCTGGCCCGTATCGTGCCCGCCGAGCTGCGGGTGGGCCGGGAGCTGGTGGACACCGTGGCGGCGGCGGCAGACCGGTTCGCCGCGGCGCTGGCGGCTGGGCACGAGGGCGTGGTGGTCAAGTCTCTGGACGCGCCGTACGAGGCGGGCCGGCGCGGCGGTGGCTGGGTGAAGGTGAAGCCACGGCACACCCTCGACCTGGTGGTGATGGCGGCCGAATGGGGGCACGGTCGGCGTCGCGGCACCCTGTCGAACCTGCATCTGGGCGCACTGGGTCCCAACGGGGAGCCGGTCATGCTCGGCAAGACCTTCAAGGGCATGACGGACCGGATGCTCGCCTGGCAGACCGAGCGTCTGCAGTCCCTCGCGGTCCGCCAGGAACCGTCCGTCGTCTGGGTGCGCCCGTCGTTGGTGGTCGAGATCGCGTTCGACGGGGTGCAGTCCAGCTCTCGGTACCCGGCGGGGCTGACCCTGCGCTTCGCCCGGGTGGTGCGCTACCGGGAGGACAAGTCGGTGGCCGAGGCGGACACCGTCGAGCAGGTCCGGGCGATCTGGCAGGCGGCCGGTGGCGGTGCGGTGGCACGTCCCGGTGCGGACGACGCGGACACCGGGTCGCCGGACGACGCGGACCCCGGTTCCGCGGACGACGCGGGCGCCGGCTTCCGGGATGACGACGGGTGACGGGCAGCGGCATGCGTGGCCGGTCAGCGGACGGCGAGTGACCTCGCGTAGTTGACCTTCTCGTTGACGGCGTGCGCGACCGCCGGATCGGTGACCGGGATGCGGGCCACGTACTGGTGGTGTCCGTTGCCGACGAAGACCTCGACGAAGCCGCCGTACCGGGTCTCCTTGGCGAGCAGGAACAGCAGGCTGAAGAACGTGAGGCAGAAGAAGCCCACGATCGCCAGCGCGATGGCCCAGCCGGGTGTGCGCTGGACCGGGTGCACCCGGTCGGTGAGCATCCAGGTGGAACCGCGCAGCGGGAAGGATCCGTGCGGGGTGTGCACGGTGCCCGGGGTGACGTGGATCTCGCCGATCCGGACCAGTACCGGTTCGGCGGCGGCCGGCACCGGCAGGGGGACCGTCCGGGGGACCAGTTCGGCCGTCGGGGTGGCCTCGTCGACGGGCGGCGGCAGCGTCGGCCGGTCAACCCCCGGCGAGAGGGGCAGCGTCGGCGACCGGTCTTCCGGGTCCTGGTACGAGCCACCGCCCTGGGGGTTCATGCCTCAACGATAGATCGCGGCACCCGCGTCCCGATATCGCCGACAAGGCGGTCAGCCGAGCACTCCCCGCCGTGGAACCCCGCCCGGCACCCCGTCCTCCGGCACCCGGTCCTCGGGCACGCGGTCCTCGGGCACCCGGTCGTCCGACAGGCGGTCGTCGCCAGAGCGGGACGCCTGCCCCGAGGGCCCGCGCGGCGTGAGACCCGCCCGCTTGCGTGACTCCCACCGCACCAGCACGCCGAACCCGATCAGCGCCATCCCGGCGAACAGCCACCACTGCACGATGTACGAGAAGTTCAGCGCGGCGTTCTGGTGCTCGACGGGGATCGGCGTGAACGCCGCGGGAGCCGCAGGGGTTTGGCCGGTGAGCGTGACGTACCCGCCGAGGACCGGGTACGGCAGCGTGCCCGCGATGTCGGCGGGGTTGATGCGGCGCACCTCGACGTGCCCGTCGTGCCGGATCGTGCTGCCGGTGCCGCTCTCCGGCAGCCGGACCTGGCCGACGACGGTGACCTCGCCGCGGGGTGCCGGGGGCACCGCGGGCTCGGAGACGGTGTCGGCGCGCGGGGGCAGCCACCCCCGGTCGACGAGGACCGTGTGACCGTCGTCGAGCCGCAGCGGGACCAGGACCTCGTAGCCGACCGTGCCGTCGACGGTGCGGGCCCGGGCCAGGACCAGCCGGTCCCGGTCGTACCGCCCGGTCATGGTCACCCGGGTGTACTCGGCCTGGTCGGCCGGCGGGTGGCCGGTGCGCAGGACGTCCGTGACGGGCACGGGTGCCGCCTGGGCGTGGGTGTCGATCCGCGCGTTGATCCCGGACCGCTCCTCGTAGCGGTGCATCTGCCATCGGCCGAGGAACACCATCGCCACGGCGAGCACGACCGCGAGCAGCCCGTACAGCACCCAGCGTGGCGTGCGGAGCACACCGGAGATGCTCGGTGCGGGTCGGGGCCGGCCGGCGTCGGACACGCCCTCACGCTACCCACCCGTCGCAGGGTCCCTGCCCGGGGGCGACTTGCGGTTGCATCGCAGACTGTCAGGGCAGAGTGGCTGCCCGGCCCGCCCGTGTGAGGAGCACAGATGACCGCCATCCCCCGACTTGTGGTTGCCGCGCCGTCCTCCGGCCACGGCAAGACAGCCGTGGCCGTCGGTGTGATCGCCGCACTGGCGGCCCGCGGGCTCGTCGCCGCCGGATTCAAGATCGGCCCGGACTACGTCGACGCCGGCTATCTGGGCCTGGCCAGTGGGCGCGCGGGGCGCAACCTCGACCCCCGGCTGGCGGGCACCAGCCTGGTGCCGGGCTTGTTCGCGCACGGCGCGGAGGGCGCGGACATCGCCATCGTGGAGGGCACGATGGGTCTCTACGACGGCCTGTCCGGCCGGGCCGACGAGGAGAGCACCGCGCAGGTCGCCGGCCAGCTGCGGGCGCCGGTGCTGCTGGTGGTGGACGCCGCCGCGATGGGGCAGTCGGTGGCGGCACTGGTGCACGGCTTCCGCTCGTACGACGAGTTGTTGTGGCTCGGCGGCGTGGTGCTGACCCGGGTGTCGTCGGACCGGCACGAGCAGATCCTGCGTCAGGCGTTGGAGGAGATCGGCGTACCGGTGCTCGGCGCGTTGCGTCGGGCGGACGTGACCCCGCTGCCGCCGCGGCAGAACGGGCTGGTGCCGGTCGTGGACCGGTCCGTCGACGCGGTGCGGTCGGTACGCCGGCTGGGCGAGCGAATGCTGGAGCGGCTGGACCTGGAACGGCTGCTGGCGCTGGCCCGCTCGGCGCCGAACCTGTCGGTCGACACCTGGTCGCCGGCCGCGGCGGTCGCGATGC
>JBAUUM010000228.1:0-1975 GCA_049582705.1 Actinocatenispora sp. | reverse complement strand
CGCCACAGCCACGCGGCAGCGGCGTCACGTGGCGTCGGCGGAATCATCCGGCGGCGCTGGCGCCACGCGGCGGCGCCGTCACGCGGCGGGTGCCGAAGATCGGGATCGGCCGGTCCCCGGCGCCGGGGACCCTAGGGTGGAGCTGAGCCTGTCCCGGACCGGGAAGGGGGCGTGGTCGCGTGGCGCGCGGGCAGTTGCGGGTGTACCTGGGCGCGGCGCCCGGTGTCGGCAAGACCTGCGCGATGCTGGAGGAGGGCCACCGGCGCATGTCCCGGGGCACCGACGTGGTGGTCGGCCTGGTCGAGGCGCACGAACGGCCGCACACCCTGGCCCTGGTCGAGGGGCTGGAGCGGATACCCCGCAGGACCGTGACGTACCGCGGGGCGCCGTTCACCGAGCTGGACGTGGATGCCGTACTGGCCCGCGCGCCGCAGGTGGCCCTGGTGGACGAGCTGGCCCACACCAACGTGCCCGGTTCCGTACACGGTAAGCGGTGGCGGGACGTACAGACCCTGCTCGACGCCGGGATCACGGTCATCACCACGGTCAACATCCAGCACCTCGAATCGCTCAACGACGTGGTCGAGCGGATCACCGGCGTGCGCCAGCAGGAGACGGTCCCGGACGCGGTGGTCCGCGCGGCCGACCAGGTGGAACTCGTCGACATGGCACCCGAGGCCCTGCGGCGTCGCCTCGCGCACGGCAACGTGTACCGGCCGGAGACGATCGACGCCGCGCTGGACAACTACTTCCGGGTCGGTAACCTGACCGCGCTGCGGGAACTGGCCCTGCTCTGGCTCGCCGACAAGGTCGACGACCAGCTCGACCGGTACCGCACCGAGCACCGGATCGACGACACCTGGGAGGCCCGGGAGCGGGTCGTGGTGGCGCTGACCGGCGGGCCCGAGGGGGACACGCTCATCCGCCGGGCGGCCCGGACCGCCGAGCGGGTACGCGGCGCCGACCTGCTCGGCCTGCACGTCGCGCGCAGCGACGGGTTGGCCGGCGGCAGCCCCGCGCACCTGGCCCGCCAGCGGGTGCTGCTGGAGAGCCTCGGCGGCACGTACCACCAGGTGGTCGGCGAGGACGTGCCGACCGCGCTGTTGCAGTTCGCGCGGGGCGTGAACGCCACCCAACTGGTACTCGGGGCGAGCCGCCGCGGCCGGTTCGCGCAGATCCTGTCGCGTGGGGTGGGGGTGAGCGTGGCGGCCGGGTCGGGGCCGATCGACGTCCACCTGGTCACCCATGAGGAGACCCGGCGGGGACGTCGGCCGCGGGGCGGCCCCGGCAGTGCGCTCGGACCGCACCGGCGGCTGGCCGGGCTGGCGCTCGCCGTGGTCGGCCTGGTGCTGCTCACCGTCGTGCTGACCGGGTTGGACGACGCGCTGTCCCTGCCGCCCGACATCCTCTGCTACCTGGCGCTGGTGGTGGCGGTGGCGCTGGTCGGCGGCCTGTGGCCGGCACTGGTCGCCGCCGTGGCCGGGTCCCTGCTGATCAACTGGTTCTTCACGCCACCACTGCACCGGCTGACCGTCGCCGAGGGCGAGAACGTCTTCGCGCTGGTGGTGTTCCTGCTGGTCGCGGTGGCGGTGAGCGCGGTGGTGGAACTCGCGGCGCGACGCACCGGGCAGGCCGCCCGGGCCAGCGCCGAGGCGGAGACCCTGTCCACGGTCGCCGGTAGCGTGCTGCGCGGGCGGCGGCCGTCGAGGGCGCTGCTGGAGCAGCTGCGGGAGACCTTCGGGCTGGACGGCGTCACCCTGCTGGAGCGGCGCCCGGACCGCCCGCGCGGACCCGCGGACCGCGGCGACCCGACGGTGTGGCGGGTCGCGGACACCGTGGGCGGGGCGCCGTGCGTGTCACCCACGGACGGCGACGTGGACGTGCCCGTCGACGACGACCTCACGCTGGTGCTGCGCGGCCACACGCTGGCCGCCGCCGACCGGCGGGTGGTCGAGGCGTTCGCCGCCCAGGCGGC
>JBAUUM010000227.1:0-3477 GCA_049582705.1 Actinocatenispora sp. | reverse complement strand
GGGCTCCGGCCACCGGGGGCTCCGGTCACCCGGGGCTCCGGCCGCCCGGGGCGGTCAGCCGGCGTCGAAGCCCTTGGGGCCGGACGCCGGCCGGTCGACGAGGCGGGACAGCACGATCATCGACCGGGTCTGGGTCACGAACGACTCCGCACGCAGCCGCTCCAACGCCTCCTCCAGGTGGCTGATGTCCGCCGCCCGCAGGTGGACCAGCGCGTCCGCACCACCGGACACCGTGTACGAGCCGACGACCTCGGGATGCTGTCGGGTCGCCCGTTCGATCTGGGCCGGCGTGGTGCGCCCGGTGCAGAACAGTTCGACGAAGGCCTCGGTGGTCCAGCCCAGCGCGGCCGGGTCGACGAGCGCCGTGTACCCGCGGATGACCCCCGACGAGCGCAGCCGGTCCACACGGCGCTTGACGGCCGGCGCCGACAGCGCGACCCGAGCGCCGATCTCGGCGTACGAGTAGCGGGCGTCCTCGCAGAGGTACGCAACGATTCGCCGATCGAGGTCGTCAAGACGCAACGAACCGCCCCCATTTCGCAACGGAGATGCCTGCCCGTAAAGGGCCAGCGTACCTAGCGTTCATGGCGTGATCGAGACTCCACGTCCGGGGCAGTATGAGGTCGTTCCTGACAACTCGCCCCTTGAATCCTTGTTGGCCGCCGCCGAGCCGCGCAAGGCCAGCCATCGCGAGTATCTGATGTGCGCTCCGGAGCATTTTGCCGTCGAGTACGTGATCAATCCCTGGATGAACACGGATGAACCGGTCGACGCGGAACTCGCCGTCAAGCAGTGGAGCGCGCTGCGCGAGGCGCTCGTCCGGCTGGGCCACACCGTGCACGTGCTCGATCCGGTGGGCGGGCTGCCGGACATGGTGTACGCGGCCAACGGTGCCTTCAGCGTGGACGGCGTGGTCTACGGCGCGCGGTTCCGGTACCCGCAGCGACAGGCGGAGGCCGGCTACCACCGTGGCTGGTACCTCGCCAACGGCTGGACGGACTTCCGGATCCCGGAGCAGACCAACGAGGGCGAGGGCGACTTCGCCTACCTGCCCGGCCCGGGCCTGGCGCTCGCCGGCTACGGGTTCCGCACCTCCACCGCCGCGCACGCCGAGGCGCAGGAGGCACTGGGCCGCCCGGTCGTCTCGCTGCGCCTGGTGGATCCGCGCTTCTACCACCTGGACACCGCGCTCGCCGCGCTGGACGACGACACGGTCGCGTACTTCCCCGGCGCGTTCAGTCCCGCCTCGCAGAAGGTACTGACCCAGCTGTTCCCGGACGCCCTGCTGGCCGACGAGTCGGACGCGCTCGCGTTCGGCCTGAACTTCGTCAGCGACGGCCGGCACGTGGTACTGAACGCCGACGCGAGCGGGTTGACCGCGAAGCTCGCCGAGCGGGGCTACGTTCCGGTGCCCGTGGAGCTGTCCGAACTACGTAAGGGCGGCGGCAGTGTCAAGTGCTGTCTGGCCGAACTGCGGCGCTGACCAGCGTCTCCGTCGCCGGCGCGAGGCAGCCGCCTCGGGCCGGCGTGCCAACGTCCGGCACCATGGGTGCATGGACGTGCTCGCAACCGACGGAGAGTTGACCCTGCGGGGCATGACCGAGGACGACTACGGCGTGATGGCGCGGTGGCTCTCGGATCCGCGGGTGCTCGCCTGGTTCGGGGGCCGGGACCGGCCGATGTCCCGGATCGACATCGCCGAGAAGTACGCGCCACGGTTGGCCGGCAAGGTGCCGACCCACTGCCTGATCGCCGAGACCACCGACGGCCCCGTCGGCTACCTGCAGTTCTACCGGTGGAAGGACTACCCGGCCGATGCCTCGGTGCTCGGCCTGTCCACCATGGACGATCCGTACGGCCTGGACCTGTTCGTCGGGCGTCCGGAGCTGTGGGGCACCGGGGTCGGCAGCCGGATGGTGCGACTGTTGTTGGCGCATCTGTTCGACACGGTCGGAGTACGCCGGGTGGCGCTGTCCGCGATGGCGCACAACTACCGCGCCCAGCGCGCGTACGCGAAGGTCGGGTTCCGACGGGTCCGGCTGGTTCCCGACGCCGAGCTGCACGAGGGTGTGGTGCGCGACGAGTGGCTGATGATCGCGGACCGGAACTCGTTCGAGCAGGCCACCACGCCGACCGAGGCGACCGGCTGACCCGGACGGGCGGCCGCGTCACGGTGTGACGCGCGACCCGACCCGTGGCGACGTCGCCTGAGGCGAGCAACCGATCTGGCGGCGACGGGCGGCCCGCGGTGACGTCGACCGAGGCGAGCGGCCGACCTGCGGCGACGGGTCAGCGCTTGCCGCAGCCGAGCAGGGTACGGGCGTCCGGCGGCGCGGAGCGTACGTCGCGGCACGGGTACGACCCGACCGCCACGGCACGCCAGCCGGTGC
This sequence comes from Actinocatenispora sp., assembly GCA_049582705.1. GTDB lineage: Bacteria > Actinomycetota > Actinomycetes > Mycobacteriales > Micromonosporaceae > Actinocatenispora. The sequence continues at coordinate 1,087 of JBAUUM010000227.1, read as the reverse complement.
CGGTGTCGTGCAGTACCGCGTGGACGGTACCGACCTGCGGGGCGGTGAGGTCGGCGACCAGGTACCCGGCGGCGCAGCGCCGGTCCGTCACCGCGGTGTCGGCGGGCAGCTGCCCGTCGGAGACGTGCCGCGCCATGGACAGGATGTCCGCCTCGTTCGGCGCACCCGCCGGACACGTGGTGTCCATGGACGGACCACCCGTCGGGTAGTTCGCCGGCGGGGGGTACCCGGGTGTGCCGTACCCGGTCGGGTAGCCCGTCGGGTAGCCGGGCGTCGGGGCCCCGGGCGGCAACGCCCCACCCGGCTGCGCGGTACCGCAGGCGCCGGGCGCGGGTGGCTCCGTTCCGGCGGGCGGTGCGGGTTGGGTCGCTCCCCCCGGCCCGGCCAGGGTCGGCGTACCGGTGGGTCGGGTCAGGCCGGGCGCGCCGGTCGGGCTTGGGCCGACGGCGCCGCCGGGTTCCAGCCCGGGTGGACCGGCGGTGGCGCTCGGGCACGGCACGCTGGGACTGGCCGACGGCTCGATCATCGCCGGGTGGCGGCTCTCCTGCCGGGACGACGGCGCCAGGATTCCGCACCCCGCCAGCGCGCCCACCAGGGCCACGGCGGCGAGTGCGGCCAGCACGACGCGGGACCGTGGCGTCGTACCCGCCCGATCCGCTCGCTCGCGTGTTCCCGACCTGCCGGCGTCCATGATCTCTGTCTACCGTGCCGGGTCGGGCCGTGGAAGGTCGCCGGCCGGCCCGCCCGGCCCCGCGAGGCTGCACCGTTCCATGCGCGGTCATTCCCCTTCGCGTCGGCGTACACGCGGCACAGAGGAAAAATAGCCGTCCGAAGGCTCCGCCGGTGTCCCGTTCCCCGCCCGTGGCACCGCCGGGTACCCGATCCGTGGCCCGGCAGCCTGCCGACCGCCCCGCACAGTTCGCTGGACACGCGGACCCTCGCCACACAGAACGGGGGTCACGGCTGAACTGTGCAGCGGCGCGCCGTACGTGTCGGCGTGTTGCTGCACAGAAGGGGGCATGTCAGCTCGCGGGCGACGGCCCGGTGCCGGCGGGCACCGGCGCCGGACCGCGCCCGGCAGCGGACC
>JBAUUM010000226.1:0-3037 GCA_049582705.1 Actinocatenispora sp. | reverse complement strand
GCGATGGGCCGCGGCACGCACCCGGCGGAACGTTGCGCCGCCAACGCATCCAGTAGCGTGTAACGACATGGTCGACACTCCGACGCGGAGCGAACCGGCATCGGTGAGCCAGCGCGTCCTGCAGCTGATGGAGCGGTACCGGGGTCGGCACGGGGGTCTCAACAACCCGGTCCTGTACCAGCTCGCCGGGCGCTGCGACGTGGCCGCCTTCGAGCGGGCCGTCGCTGCCCTCGCGGCGCGGCACGAGGCGCTGCGGACCACGTTCGCCGGCTGGGGGCAGCGGCTCAGCCAGCAGGTGCACGACCAGCTGCCGGCGGACATCACCGTCGTCGACGTGGCCGGGCGCGCCAACCCCGTCGCCGCGGCCCGCGAGGCGCTCGGCACCGCGCTGAGCACGTCGCTCGACCTGACCGTCACGCCGATCCGCTGGCTGGTGCTGCAGCGCCGGGACGACCACCTGGTCTGCGCGAACGTGCACCACCTGGCCACCGACGGCTGGTCCAACGACCTGATCGCCCGCGACATGCGGGTGCTGTACCACCGGGAGACCGGGGCCGGCACCGACGAACTGCCGCCGGTGGACTGGCAGTACGCGGACTTCGCGCGGTGGCAGCGGGAACGCCTGGACGGTCCGGCCGGCGCGCGGCACCGGCAGTTCTGGCAGCAACAGCTCGCCGACGCGCGGAGCCCGGTGATCCCGCGCCGTACCGTCGTGCCGGCGGAGCGGACCGGGCGCGCACAGGCGGTGCACTTCGGCATCTCCCCCGGCCTGACCGGGCGGCTGCAGCAGTTGGCCACCGAGCAGCGCACCACGCTGTTCACCGTGATGCTCTCGGTGTTCAGCGCGTACCTGTACGCCGAGTCCGGTCAGACCGACGTGGCGGTGGCGACCCTGCTGGCGAACCGGAAGCAGCGGGAACTCGGCAACACCGTCGGGTGCTTCTCCACGCTGGCGGTACTGCGGACCCGGCTCGGCGACGAGCCGACGTTCCTCGACGTGGTCCGCGGCACCCGCTCGACGGTGCTGTCCGCGCTGACCCACCAGGAGTACCCGCTGCAGCTGCTGCCGCCCAACGTGATCGGCACCGACACCGGCCGGGCGGACGACGTGGTGTTCCAGATGCTGCCCACGGTCACCAGGGACGACTCGCTCGGCGACACGGTGGACGGTCTGTTCAGCGAGGACCGTCGGGGGGCCCGGTTCGATCTGGAGATCATTCTCGCCGCGCAGGGCGACGGGCTGGCCGGCAGCGTCCGGTACGCCGTCGACAAGTTCGACCCCGACTGGGCGCCGACGTTCGCGGAGACGTACGCGCGGTGCGCCGAGGACGCCGTGAACGCGCCGGACAAACCGATCGAGCGGCGCTCCGGCTGATCACAGCTCGGTCAACACCCACGCGGGCGGCCCCGGGACCGGGCAGGTCGACGTGCTCGCCGCTTGTACGATCTGCGGGGCGTGTCGCGCCGCGGCCGGTATGACAACGATGGACGCCGCTTCGCTACGGCGCACCGGACCACCAGGAAAAGGGGACGGGTGGACTTCAGCCTCTTCTACTTCGCCGACGACAGCGGCGCCGCCGCCACGAACCGCTACGAGCTGCTGCTGGCCGGCGCGCGGTTCGCGGACACGCACGACTTCACCGCCGTGTGGACACCCGAACGGCACTTCCACCCGTTCGGCGGCCTGTACCCGAACCCGTCGGTGACCAGCGCCGCGATCGCGGTCGCCACCGAGCGGGTCGCGATCCGCGCGGGCAGCGTCGTCGCGCCGCTGCACCATCCGCTCCGGATCGCCGAGGAGTGGTCCGTGGTCGACAACCTGTCCGGCGGCCGGGTCGGCATCTCGTTCGCGTCCGGCTGGCACGCCGACGACTTCGCGCTGATGCCCGACGCGTACGAGGGCCGCCAGCAGGCGACCGTCGACCTGCTGACCCAGGTACGGGATCTGTGGCGGGGCAAGGCGATGAGCGTACGCAACGGGGTCGGTGACCCGTTGGACGTGCGGATCCATCCGCAGCCGGTGCAGCCGGACCTGCCGACCTGGGTCACCACGGCCGGCAGCCCGGAGACGTTCCAGGCGGCCGGGCGGGTCGGTGCCGGCATCCTGACCCACCTGTGGTTGCAGGACGTCGACCAGCTCGCCGCCAAGATCGACGCGTACCGGCAGGCGCTGCGGGAGCGGCCGGACGACGACGGCTGGCCCGGCCACGTGGTCGTGATGCTGCACTGCGCGCTCGGCGCCGACACCGACGAGGTACGCGAGCTGGTGCGCGAGCCGATGCTCGACTGGCTGCGCAGCTCCTTCAACCTGGTCGCCGCCACGGCCCGCAACCACCTCGGCGGCTACGACCCGACGAAGGCGAAGCCGGAGCACCGGGAGTTCCTGATCAAGCGCTCGTTCGACCGGTACTTCCCCGGCACCGGCCTGTTCGGTTCCGTGGACACGGCACGGGAGATGGTCGAGCGGCTCCGGGCGATCGGGGTGGACGAGGTCGCCGGCCTGATCGACTTCGGCCTGACCGTGCCGCAGACCCTCACCAGCCTGGAGTACGTGGACGTGCTGCGCCGCGAGTGCCAGGACACGTGAGGACGGATGGGGCCCGGACGCGTGAGGACGGGACGCATGAGGACGAGGCGCGTGGAGGCGGGGCGCTGAGCGTGCAGAGCAGTACGACGCTGTCGGCCCTGTTCCGGTCCGTGGCCGTGGCGCGGGCGGACGCCGTCGCGGTGACCGACGACGCGCGCTGCCTCACCTACCGCGAACTCGACACGGCGGCCGGGGCGGTGGCCGCGCACCTGCGCGGCGAGTGCGGCGTCCGGCCCGGTGACATGGTCGCGCTGCTGCTGCCGCCGTCGGCGGACATGCTGGCGGCGATCCTGGGCATCCTGCGTTGCGGGGCGGCGTACGTCCCACTGGACGCGCAGAGCCCGCCGGCCCGGCACGCGCTGATCCTGACCGACGCCGCGCCCCGGGCCGTGGTCGGTGAGTGCGAGCTTCCCGCCGGTGGCGCCGTCGTCACGGCCGCCCGCCTGGCCG
>JBAUUM010000225.1:0-4420 GCA_049582705.1 Actinocatenispora sp. | reverse complement strand
CTGCCCCGCCGGTCGCCCGCCGGGCGGCGCCGGTCGCCGGGCTGCGGCGTGCCACTCGTCTAGGGTTTGCGCATGACCGTGCGACGCACCATCCTGTCCGGCTCCAGCTACGAGGAGGCGGCCGGTTACGCGCGGGCCGTGGTCGACGGCGACTGGGTGCACGTGTCCGGCACGACCGGCTTCGACTACGCGACGATGACCATCTCCGAGGACGTCGTCGATCAGGCCAGGCAGTGTTTCGTCAACATCGGCGCGGCGCTGGCGGAGGCCGGCTGCTCGCTCGCCGACGTGGTGCGGGTGCGCTACATGCTGCCCGACACGGCGGACTTCGAACCGTGCTGGCCGGTACTGCGCGAGTACTTCGGCACGGTACGGCCGGCGGCGACCATGATGAGCTGCGGCCTGCTCGACCCGAGGATGCGCATCGAGATCGAGGTCACGGCGCACCGCCAGCCCGGCCCGGCGTGACGCCCGGCGGTCCGCGGCCGCTGGGCGATGTCGCAGCACCGTGCTAGACCACTGAGGGACGGATGCTTCAGCCGAGAGCGGGTGGCCGGTGCTGTTACGCGATGTCGAACTGGGCGATGTCGACGCGTACGTGCGGATGCGTTGCGATCCGGTGATGATGGCCAAGCTCGGTGGCCCGAGCCCCCGCGACGGCATCGAGGCGAAGGTGCGGTCCGACGTGGACTCCGTCGCCGCGGGGACGGCGTGGATCTCGATGATCGTCCCCGATCCGGACGTGCCGCGGCTGGTGGCCGGCAGTGTCGTGGTCTGGTCGCACGAACTGGACGGTGCGCAGATCTCCGAGGTCGGCTGGATGGTGCTGCCCGAGTACCAGGGTCGCGGGGTCGGCAAGCAGGCGATGCGCACGCTGCTCACCCGGGCGCGCGACGAGGGACGCTGGGGCACCGTGCACGCGTTCCCGGGCGTCGACAACGGCCCGTCGAACGGCATCTGCCGCACCCTCGGCTTCACCTCGGTCGGTCCGAAGGAGCTGCCGTTCAACGGCCAGCTCTTCCACGCCAACCACTGGCTGCTGGCACCGCCGTACGTGGGGGAACGCGGGTGACCGGGCACGTCGAGTAGGACTCCGCGCGGCCGGCGCCACCCGGTCGGACCACGCCCGACCGGGTGGTGGAGTGCCGTCCACCGCCCGGTCGGGCGCGGGGTCAGTGCGCGGCGGCCCGGGTCGGTGGTGCGGGCACCCGCAGCGCCGCGGTGCCCAGCCCGGCGGGTCGCACCGAGCGCCCGGTGGGAACACCACCGAGGTGGTGGCGCCGCAGCTCGGCCTCCGTGTACCGAGCGCACCGGCGATGCCATTCGAGGATCCCGGACATCCACTCCTTGAGGCTGTCGGCGTGCCCGGTGAGGATCCGGCGTACCGGCTCGTCGAGGCCGTGTTCCTCGAACATCGCGGGCATGTCGACGGCCACGATGTGTTCGAACTGCTCCATCCGTGCGGTCATCAGCGCGACCACGTGGTCCCGCGCCGTCATCCGGTCCACGTTCAGGAAGTTCTCCACCACCAGCACCAGGTTGTGGAGCTCGCCCTCGAACTCGATCTCCTTCTGGTACGAGTACAGGTCGTTGGTGAAGGCCGCGTAGTCCTGTGCCGCGGTCTCCAGCTCGTGCATGACCCGGGTCTGGTAGAGCTCCGGCGGCACCACCTCGGAGTGCGCGAGGCGGGCCAGGCTGATGGTCATGTCCGAGCCGAAGGTCCGGCGGCGCATCTCGACGTAGTCGACCGGGTCGGGCACCCGGTGCTGCGTCTGGTTGGCCAGCTCCCACAGCCAGCTCGCGGTCATCTCCTCGATCGCGGTGCGGAACTGGCGGCGGGCCGGCTCGGTCATCGGCCCGGCGGTGCGTTGCCACAGGTCCGCGAGGCCGCGCTCGATCGGGTTCGTCGGCGGCGGAGTGATCCCGGCGTCCAGCGGCATGAACGTGCTCAGCCGGTCGTTGCACAGCTTCGCCGCGACCAGGTTGCGGGTCGCGCCGAACGCCAGCGGGAAGGCGTCGTCGCCGTAGGTGCCCCAGGCCAGCCAGTCGGTGGACAGGTCGAGCTGGTCCGGTTCGGCGTCCGCGTGGATCATCGCGGCGCAGTGCGCGAAGTCGAAGCCGGCGAAGCGCCGCTCGTCCCACAGCGCGCCCTGCGTGAGCCCCGGCGCCGACTCGAACATGCCCATGTCGCGCGCCCAGTCGAGCGAGTGCCGGCGGGCCCCGTCGAGGTGCGGGCTGGTCCGGACCGGGTACGGCATGTGCAGCTCGGGCACCGGCAGGTGTCCCACCCGACGGTTCGGCAGGTGGGAGGTCTGCCGGGACCGGCGGACCACGCCGGGGGTGAACACGAGCCGGCTCGCGGACGTACCGAGCCCGGTCGGTCCGCCGAGGACGCCGGGGCGGGCGGTGGTGGCGTTCTCGTTCATGTACCTGCTGGACCGCGCGTGCCATTCGTGCCCGCCGGACTGCCAGTCCTGCAGCCCCTTCACGTAGGCGGCGACGCCCGCCTGCTGGTGCGGGGGCACCGCGTGGTCGAGCAGCAGAGCCGGTACCTCGGTCAGCGCCGTGTTCTCGAACTGTTCCAGCCGCGAGGTGAGCAGGTCGTTGACGAGGTCTGCCGCCTGCTGTGTCGGGCAGTCGAAGAACCGTTCGAAGACCAGTACGGCGTTGGAGTTCTCGCCCTCCTCCTGCACCTCGCGCTGGTACGAGAACAGGTCGTTACGCAGGTGAACCGCGTCGGCGAAGGTGTCCGACAGGACGCGCATGGGGCGGGTGGCGGCGATGCTGTCGGGGATCTCCGCGCCGACGGCGTACTCGACGAGGTTCGCCGACCAGGGCGCACCGCCGACCCGGCGCCGCATCTGCACGTACTCGATCGGGTTGGCGATCCGGCCGAGGCTGATGTTGTCGAGTTCCCACATCGACTCGACCATCAGGTTGTGGGTGGTGGTGACGAAGCGCCGCCGCCACCCGTCGGACATCGCCGGCACGGTCCGTTCCCACAGGTCCTTCAGGCCGTTCTCGGCGGGGTTAGTGGGTTCGGGGGGCGTCTCGCCGGGCTCGGTCATGAACTCCTCGAGCCGGTCGAGGTACGCCTTCGCGCCGGCCAGGTCGCGGGAGTACTTGAACTGCTCCAGGAAGTGGTCGTCGAAGAAGAAGACCCAGACGTACCAGTCGGTGATGAGGTCGAGGGTCGGGCCGTCGCAGTCCGGGTGGGTGTAGGCACACATCAGCGCGTAGTCCATGGCGGCGAGGGCCGCGTCGTCCCAGACGAGTCCGCCGCCGGGCCGGGGTGCGTCCAGCATGCCCATCCGGCGCGCCCAGCTCGTGCTGTGTTCGCGGGCACGTTCCAGGTGAGGGTTGATCCTCGCCGGATATGGCATGTAGAAGTCGGGCAGCGTGAAGGCCTGCACGGGCGTCCTTCCTCTCACGTCGACGGCGGTTCGTACGCTCAGGTACCAATCCCTCACATACTGTAGAGCACTCTTTCCTGCCGGAGAGGTCGGTTCGCCGGATTTCGCGCTTAATTCGATGTGACGGTACGCATGGGAGACTTCGCCCCCCGCTACCTCTTGTGCGACTCCCGGGAGCCGGGATGATGGAGAAACACCCGTACTGCGTGCCTTACCCCCCGCACGCACCGATCCTGGAGAAAGGATCGTCATGTCCCCGATCCCCGCCCTGACGCGTCGCCTCGTCGCCCTCGTGGGTGCCGTGGTCGCCGCCGTCGCGCTCGCCCTCGCCGCAGCCCCGGCGGCGTCCGCCGTACCCGGTCACGACGACGTGTCCACCGTCCAGCCGCTCTACGGCGGCATGACCATGACCGGTACCGGAGGCTCGTCCTGCGTCACCGGCTACAACGTGCACAGCGGCAGCACGTACTACATCGTGGTGTCCGGTCAGTGCGCCGAGGCCGGCACCGACTGGTCCATCGGTGGCGTGCACGTCGGCACCACCGTCGGCTTCCCGTCCTCGCCGGCGTACGGCCTGGTCAGCGTCGACACCGCGAACTGGCAGCCGCAGGGCGCGATCCTCGTCGGCGGCGCCGTCCACCCGATCACCGGGCCGGGCCAGCCCGTCGTCGGCGGATCGGTCTGCAGCGCCGATCAACGGACCGGCGTGCACTGCGGCACCGTCACCGGGCTCAACGTCTCCGTCTCCTTCCCCGAGGGCACCATCAACGGACTCGCGCAGACCAACATGTGCATGGAGGCCGGCTCCGGCGGGGCGCCCGTGTACAGCGGATCGGCCGCCGAGGGCATCCTGCTCGGCGGCTCCGGCAACTGCAGCTCGGGCGGCCAGTCGTTCTTCATGCCCATCGCGGACATCCTGAGCGAGACCGGGATGGGCCTGGTCTAGGCAGGCTCGTGCGGCGGCGCGGTCGGTCGGACCGGCGCGCCGCCGGTGGCCAGTCCGGCGC
>JBAUUM010000224.1:0-1578 GCA_049582705.1 Actinocatenispora sp. | reverse complement strand
GGACCGGCCGCCGCGTCCGGCACCGCACCGGCGTCCGCCGGTCCGGTGCGGAACGCGAGCCGGTCCAGGTAGAAGACCTGGAGCAGCAGCAGCGCCAACAGTGCGACGAGTGCGAACGGCGCGGCGGCCGCCAGCAGCCACATCGGCGGAGGGCCGGCACTGAACGCCCGCAGCACCATCTGGACCAGCATCACCGGCGCCGACGGCTGGGTGTTCACCACCAGCGGCCAGAACAGGTCGTGCGCCTGAACCACGAGCGCGAGGACCGTGACGAGGGCGAGCAGCGGCAGCGACGGCAGCAGGACCGTACGGGCGAACGGCGCCCGCACCCCGGACTCCCGGGCGGCCTGCCACCGCACCTGGTGGCCCTTGGCGAACAGCGCGAACAGGAACATGGCCGGCACACTGACCAGGATCGGCGACATCGTGCCGATCATCGAGTTCATGTGGTCGTGGTTGACCGTGTTGATGAACGCGATGGTCATCAGCGGGGCGACCGAGACGAACAGCCACGGGCTGAACGGCAGCAGCAACCATTCGCTGCGCCGACCCAGCGGCCGGAACGCCCCGACGCCCAGGCCGGCCAGGTAGGCCAGCGGCACCTGCACCAGTACGGTCAGCACCGCGGCCAGCAACGAGTCCACCAGACGGTCGGTGATCATGTCGAGGTGCACCGTGTCGCGCGCGGCGCCCGGGTAGCCGGTCAGCAGCCCGACGTGCGGCAACAGTGCCAGGACCACCACGACGAGGACGGCCACCAGGGCGAGCACGCCGAGTACGACCCCGATGCCGCGGCTGGACCCGGACAGCAGACCGACGGTACGCCGCTCCCGGTCGACCTCGAAGCGGGACTTCGACAGCACCAGCAGCAGGCCGGCGGCGAGACCCAGCACGGCCACCACGGCGAGCAGTACCGTGCCGGCGGCCGCGCCCGCGCCGGGCCGGAACATCTGCAGGGCGCTGCGGTACTCCAATGACGGCAGCGTCGTGGTCTTCATCGCCGGCCCGCCGGAGGTGAGGAGCGTGACCAGGGTGCTCGACTGGAGGGACACCGCGAGCGTGCCGAGTACGGCCACCCCCCAGATCACCACGGCGTTGGCGACGGTGCGTCCGGGGCGGTCCGTACGGCGGCGGCGCAGCGCGGCGAGCAGCGCGGCGACACCCACGCCGCAGATGAGGCCGACGCCGGCCAGTCCGTTGATCACCGACATTCTGGCGAGCGCGCTGTCCGACAAGGGTGCCAGCACGCTCAGCGGCATCGTCTGCGAGGTGGCGTGCGCCCAGGCCACCCCGACGATGGCCGGGGCGAAGCCGGCGACCGGAATGGTCAGCAGCAGTCGCAGCGCCACCCGCAGTCCGGTGCCGGCCTCGCTCGCCGCCCATGCGAGCAGCGGCACGACGATGGCCATGACCAGTACCGGGATCACCGCCATCGCCAGTGAGCGGAGGAGCGCGTCGCCGGTGCCGGTGAAGGCGGCATCCTCGTGCGAGGCGAACGGGGCGTGCCCGTTCAGCGCGGGCGCCTTCCCGGTCACGCCCGCGATCACCGTCTGGGCACTGGGGATGACCAGACAGTAC
>JBAUUM010000223.1:0-5434 GCA_049582705.1 Actinocatenispora sp. | reverse complement strand
GCGTACTGCTGGAGACGCACGACTCGCACCGCCGGGCGGCGGACGCGGCCCGGGTGGTCGCCGGCGCTGCCGAACGCTCCGGTGTGTCCGGCCCGGATGGCGTACCGCTCGGTGTGGTCTGGGACGTGCTGCACACCTGGCTGGGCGGGGAGACGCCGGCCCGGTCCGCGGAACTGCTGCGACCCTGGCTCGGGTACGTGCAACTCAAGGACGTCGCGAGTGCGGCGGACACCACGCCGGTGGCGACGGGCGACGGCGTGCTGCCGCTGCCCGCCGTACTCGCGGAGCTGCGCCGATACGGGTACGCGGGCTGGGTGTCGCTGGAGTACGAGCGCGCGTGGCACCCGGAGATCCCGCCACTGGAGCGGGTGCTGCCCCGCTTCACCGACTACCTGACCACCCCCGCCTGACCGCCGACCCCACACCCTTGCCGGCGCTGACCGGAGCGGACACCACCTGCCCTTTGGGCATTTTCCCGTTTTCTACGTTTCGTTCCTTAGCTCGACACAGTAGAAAACGGGCAAATGCTTGTTTGAGCGCCCGCCAGTTAGAGCATTTGCCCGTTTTCTACTGACGTCGGTGGTCCGACAGAACGTATAAAAGGGGAAAATGCCCTCGGGGGAGTCGCCGCTCGACGCCGACCGCCCGGCAGGAGAGGACACCGCGGGCGGTCAGAGGCTGTGGGCCTCCGGGTGTTTCGGCTGGTAGATCATGATCTCGCCGGCGCCGGGTACAGCCAGCATCGTGGTCAGGCCGAAGCCGTCGTCGCGGACCTCCCGGGTGAACCGGGCGCCCTTGGCCTCCAGTTCGGCGACCGTCTGGGTGATGTCGTCGCACATCAGCGAGATCTCGTGGTGCTGGTCGGTGGACCACTGCCCTTCGCCCCGGTCGCCGGACGTCGGGTGCACGCCCAGCTCGGACGGGCCGGTCCGGAAGATGAGCCAGCCGCCGTGCGCGTCGACGTGCGGCCAGCCGAGTACGTCCCGGAAGAAGTCCCGCGCCGCATCCGGGTCGTCGGCGTAGATCAGGGTGTGTACGGCGGTAATCATCCCGCGAGCCTAGGCCGCGTGCGGCGGTCGGCGCGGGACCGACGCGGGATCCGGTGCGGGCGCAAAGACCCGCACCGGACCTGCCTCAGCCCGCGTACGCGACCTCAGCCCGGGTACCCGACCTCAGCCCGCGTACGCGACGAAGTCGATCTCCACGAGGATGTTGTTCAACCGGGAGCCCACCGTGGTACGCACCGGGAACGGCGCGCTGACGTACTCGCGGTACACCTCGTCGAACGCGGCGAAGTCGCGGTGCAGTTCCTCCAGGTGCACGGTGGCCTTCACGACGTGCTCGAAGCCCAGTCCCTCCTTCGCCAGGATGGCGGCGAGGTTGGTCATCACCTGCCGGGTCTGGGCGGCGACGTCGTCACCGACCACCGTGCCGGTCGCCGGGTCGATCGGGCCCATGCCCGCCGTGTACACGAAGTCACCGGCCCGCAGGCCCTGCGAGTAACTGCCGGCCGGGGCCGGGGCGTTCTCGGTACGGATCTCGGTCCTGCCTGCCATCTGATCTCCTCGTGTACTCGTCGTCTCGTACCGTCGTCTCGGCGGTGTCGCCGTCGTGCTCGCCCCGGCGCGCCCGGCCCACGGTCACCCGAGGTGGCGCGGTCGGAGCGGGTCAGCGGTGTACGTCGTCGTCAGGATCCCTGCCGAGCAGGTCCAGCTCGACGCGGCTGGGTAGCCCTTCCCAGTCGCCGGGAACGGTCACCGCGAACGCGCCGGCCACGGTCGCCGCAGCCAGGCAGTCCTCGGCGGGCCGGCCGCCGATCAGCTCGGTCAGGTAGGCGGCGGCGAACGCGTCGCCCGCCCCGACCGGGTCCACCACGGTCACCCGGTGCGCCGGCAGGTCGTGCACGGTCTCGTCGAGCAGGGCCAGTACGCCGCGGGCGCCCCGCTTGACCAGCACCTGCCGGGGACCGAGCCGGGCCAGCTCGGTGGCCAGCGTCTTCTCGTCGTCGCCGGACACCACCAGCCGCGCCTCCGGCACCGTGGCGAACACGATGTCCGCCAGGCCGGTCAGGTCGCGCAGCTCGGCACCGGCGGCGTCCGAATCCCAGAGCGCCGCGCGGTAGTTGAAGTCCAGCGAGACCTGGACGCCGGCCGCACGGGCGGTCTCCACCGCGGCGCGTACGGCGGCCCGGGCGCTGGACGACAGCGCCGGGGTGATGCCGGTGACGTGCAGGATCCGGGCGCCGCGTACCAGGGTTTCGTCCACATCGGACGGTGCCAGCCGGGAGGCGGCGCTGCCGGCCCGGTAGTACAGCACCCGGGTGATCGAGTCGGACCGGCGTTCCTTGACCATGAGCCCGGTCGGCGCGGTGTCGTCGACGGTGACCCGGCTCGTGTCGAGTCCCTCGGCCGCGAGCGTGCCGATGACCAGGCGACCGAACTCGTCGTCGCCGACCCGGCTGATCCAGGCGGCGGTGCGGCCGAGCCGGCGTACGCCGATCGCCAGGTTCGACTCGGCGCCTGCCACCGACAGGGTGAGGCTGTGCGCGTGCCGCAGCAGGCCGATGCTCGGGGCGGCCAACAGCGCCATGGTCTCGCCGAGCGTCACCAGCTCCGCGCCGGATGCGTCGGTCACGACCGGGCCTCCGTCACCGCCGACAGCACCCGGCGGGCGCGGTCGGCCAGCGCGTGGAGGTCGCCGCCGTCCAGCGCGTCCCCGACCAGCGGGCTGCCCATGCCGACGGCGATCGCGCCGGCGGCCAGGTACTCGGGCACCGACTCGATGGTGACGCCGCCGGTCGGCAGCAGCGGCACGTGGTCGATCGGCCCGCGCAGCTCCTTCAGGTACCGGGGGCCGGCCACGCTCGCCGGGAAGACCTTCACCGCGGTGGCGCCGAGCTGCCAGGCGGTGAGTACCTCGGTCGGGGTGAACGCGCCCGGGTACCAGCCGAGTCCGCGTTCGGCCGCCGCGGCACCGACCACCGGGTCGGTGTGCGGGGAGACCACGAACCGCGCGCCGGCGCGGTGCGCGGCGCAGACCGCGTCGGCGTCCAGCACCGTGCCGATGCCGAGTTCCACGGCGTCGCCGTACCGGGCGTGCGCGTCGGCCACCGCGTCGAAGGCGCCCGGCGTGTTGGTGGTGATCTCCAGGCAGCGGATGCCGCAGTCCACCAGCGTGTCGAGCACGGTGGTCAGGTGGTCACCGGTCCGCTTGCCACGCAGGATCGGTACGACGCCGGTCTCGGTCAGCGCGCGGCCCGGCTCCTGTCGGATCGATACGGTCATGGGTTCTTCCTCATGGGGGTGGGTTCAGAAATAGGTGTGGACCATGTCCACCACGCGGTACCCGTCGTCGACCATCGGCAGCACCCGCCACTTGTCGAACGCCGTGCACGGATGGGAGATGCCGAAACTGACCAGGTCGCCGGGGGCGAGGTCGAGGCCGGGCGGTACGTCGAAGTACGCGTGCTGGTCGTTGAGCTTGGTGACCCGCAGGTCGGTGGCGGGCACCGTGCGACCGTCGGCGTGCCGTACCTGCCGGGGCATCGGCGGTCCCTCGTCGAACGGCGTGTCCCGTTTGCCGAGCGTCGCAAACGCGCGCCCCGGCTCGGGCACGGAGTTCACCCGCGCCCACAGCTCGATCGCGGTGTGCAGGTCCGCCTCGCCGATCCGGCGCAGTGGCGACTTGGTCGTGTAGTACCCGTCGTCGTGCGTGATGTACGCGCCGCTGCGTAGCACGACGCGCAGCTCCCGGCCGGGCAGCCAGTCGCCGGCCAGTACGTCGGCCACCGCGTCGAAGTACGCGCTGCCCCCGGCGGACACCAGTACCGGCCCGGACGCGCGGACGCTGCCGGCCGCCACCAGCGCCTCGGCCGACTCCCGGAGGGTGCCCAGGTACCCGGTCACGTCCTCCACAGTGGACAGACCACCCTCGTACCCGGCGACACCGGCCACGGACAGCCGGGGCACCGCGTGCGCGGCCTTCGCCACCTCCAGCAGCTCGGGCACGCCGCGGACGCCGGTGCGCCCACCCGGGTACCCCAGCTCGACCAGTACGGTGAGGTCGCGCCGGCCCGGTACCGCCTCCAACGCGGCCCGCGCCGCCTCCACGCCGGCCAGCGAGTCCACGTAGCAGCAGAACTCGAACGACGGGTCACGGTCCAGCTCCGCGACCACCCAGCGCAGGGCCGGCGGGTCGAGCAGCTCGTTGGCCAGCACGATGCGGGACACCCCGAAGCCGCGCGCGGCGAGCACCTGGTTCGCGGTGGCCAGCGAGATCCCCCAGGCACCGGCCGCCAGCTGCAGCTCGTACAGCCGGGGCGCCATCGAGGTCTTGCCGTGCGGCGCGAAGTACAGGCCGTGCCGGGTGCAGAACTCGGCGAGGGCGGCCACGTTGTGCCGTACCGCGTCGCGCTTGAGCAGCATCAGCGGCAGGCTGAACGGCCCGTCGAAGATCTCGTGCCGGGCCGCGACGAAGTCGCTGGTCAGCACGCGGCTGCCGGGCAGCCACAGGCCCTTCGTCCGCGAGTCCAGGTACTCGTCCGGCACCGCCAGCGTCATGCCGCCTCCCGTGTCGTGTCGCCGTCATGTGGCCATCGCGTGGTCGTCACCGGGCGGAGCCCAGCTCGCGGGATATCTGCCGACCGGTACGCGCCACCAGCGGCGCCACCTCGTGGATCGTCGCCGGGGTCATCCGTGAGCTGAGGCCGGACACCGACAGCGCGCCGACCACCCGGTCCTCGTGGTCGAAGATCGGTGCCGCCACGCAGCGCACGTCCACCTCGTTCTCCCGGTCGTCGACCGAGTAGCCGCGCTGCCGGATCCGTTCCAGCTCGGTACGCAGCCGGTCCGGCGCCGTGATCGTGTACGCCGTGACCGCCGGCAGGCCCGCGTCGACCACGGCGTCCACCACCGGCTCGTCCAGCCAGGCCAGGATCGCCTTGCCGACCGCGGTGCAGTACATCGGTGCCCGGCTGCCGACCCGCGAGCCCATCCGTACGTTGGCCTCGTTCTCCACCTTGTCGATGTACACGACCTGGGTCCCGTCGTACACCACGAGGTGACAGGTCTGCTGCGAGCCGCGTTGCAGGGCGCGCAACCGTTCCGCCGCGACGGTACGAAGATCCAATGTGGACAGATATGCCTGGCCGAGGTGCAGCGCGCCCAGCCCCAGCCGGAACCGACCGGTCTCGGCGTCCCGGGTCAGCAGGCCGGCCTCCTGCAACGGCGCCGCGAGACGCAGGATCGTGCTCTTGTTCAGCGACAGCGCGATCGCCACGTCCGACAGCGACACGCCGCGCCCCCCGCCGTGCCGTTCGACGTGCGCCAGGATGGCCAGCGCCCGCCGCAGCGACGACGACTGGTTACGCGCCTGCGGCCGGCGCCGAGGGTCCGCCCCGGCGATCCCGGCCGACACGACCGTCGCCGTCGGCGAC
>JBAUUM010000222.1:0-3466 GCA_049582705.1 Actinocatenispora sp. | reverse complement strand
CGCCACAGCCCTCTGACCCCCGAACGACATGCCACCGGCCCTGCCACGCCCCCACAATTTCGCTGGGGGGTGTCGGGGGCCCTCCCCCGACCGGGTGGAGAGCGCGAGAGGAGGGCGGAGCCCTCTTCTCGTCACACCCCGTGCCATCGCGCGAAACCGGCGCGCCCGCCACACGCTCCGCATAGGGTCCTGACTGAGCGTCGACACGCGTCG
Organism: Actinocatenispora sp.; assembly: GCA_049582705.1. Classification (GTDB taxonomy): domain Bacteria; phylum Actinomycetota; class Actinomycetes; order Mycobacteriales; family Micromonosporaceae; genus Actinocatenispora. Next base: position 3,253 of record JBAUUM010000222.1, on the reverse strand, counting down.
GAGAGGCATCCGTGGCGGAAGCACCCAGTACGACCGGGCCGTTGGACGCCGGGCAGCTGCACCGCCTGGACGCGTACTGGCGCGCCGCCAACTACCTGTCCGTCGGCCAGATCTACCTGATGGACAACCCGCTGCTGCGTGAACCGCTCACCCCGGAACACATCAAGCCGCGGGTGCTCGGGCACTGGGGCACCACACCCGGACTGAACTTCTGCTACACGCACCTCAACCGCGTCGTCGCCGCACGCGCGCAACGGATGATCTTCCTGGCCGGGCCCGGCCACGGTGGTCCGGCCGTGGTCGCCCAGTCGTACCTGGAGGGCACGTACTCGGAGCTGACGCCGCGGGTGACCCGGGACGAGGCCGGGCTGCGGGCGCTGTTCCGGCAGTTCTCGTTCCCGGGCGGGATCCCGAGCCACGCGGCACCGGAGGTACCGGGCTCGATCCACGAGGGCGGCGAGCTGGGGTACGTGCTCTCGCACGCCTACGGTGCCGCGTTCGACAACCCGGACCTGGTGGTCGCGGCCGTCGTCGGGGACGGCGAGGCGGAGACCGGCCCGCTGGCCACCGGCTGGCACGGCAACAAGTTCCTCAACCCGGCGACCGACGGCGCGGTGCTGCCGATCCTGCACCTCAACGGGTACAAGATCGCCAACCCGACGATCCTGGCCCGGATCCCCGACGAGGAGCTCACCGCGCTGCTCACCGGGTACGGGTACCGACCGCACCTGGTGGCCGGCGACGACCCGGACACCATGCACCAGCTGATGGCCGCCACCCTGGACACCGTCTTCGACGAGATCACCCGGATCCAGGCCCGGGCCCGCGGCGGCGCGGACGACGAGCGGGCGCCGTGGCCGATGGTGGTACTGCGTACCCCGAAGGGCTGGACCGGGCCCGCGACCGTGGACGGCCGGCAGGTGGAGGGGTCGTACCGGGCGCACCAGGTGCCGGTCCCGAACTGCCGGACCGACGACGCGCACCGCCGGCAGCTGGCCGAATGGCTCACCTCGTACCGTCCGGAGGAGCTGTTCGACGACGGCGGTCGGCTCCGCGCCGAGCTGGCCGACCTGGCACCGGCCGGGGCGCTGCGGATGAGCGCGAGCCCGCACGCCAACGGCGGGCTGCTGCTGCGCGACCTGGCGCTGCCGGACTTCCGGGACTACGCGCTGGACGTGCCGGCCCCCGGTACGGGCACCGGCGAGGCCACCGAGGTACTGGGCGGCTGGCTGCGCGACGTGATCGCCCGCAACCCGGACAACTTCCGGCTGTTCGGCCCGGACGAGACGGCCTCCAACCGGCTGCAACGGGTGTACGAGGCGACGGACAAGGCGTGGAACGCCGAGACGTACCCGAGCGACGACACGCTCGCGCCGGACGGCCGGGTGGTCGAGGTGCTCTCCGAGCACCAGTGCCAGGGCTTCCTGGAGGGCTACCTGCTGACCGGGCGGCACGGCCTGTTCAACTGCTACGAGGCGTTCATCCACATCGTCGACTCGATGGTCAACCAGCACGCCAAATGGCTCAAGGTCACCCGCGGGATCCCCTGGCGGCAGCCGGTCGCGTCGCTGAACTACCTGCTGTCCAGTCACGTCTGGCGGCAGGACCACAACGGCTTCTCGCACCAGGACCCCGGCTTCATCGACCACGTGATCAACAAGAAGGCCGAGATCATCCGCGTCTACCTGCCGCCGGACGCCAACACCCTGCTGTCCACCATGAACCACTGCCTGAGCAGCAGGCACTACATCAACGTGGTGGTCGCCGGAAAGCAGCCGGCCCTGCAGTACCTGCCGATGGACGACGCCGTCGCGCACTGCACCCGCGGGCTGGGGATCTGGGAGTGGGCGTCGAACGACGAGGGCGACCCCGACGTGGTACTCGCCTGCGCCGGCGACGTGCCCACCCTGGAGGCCCTCGCCGCCGTCGACCTGCTCCGCACGAACCTGCCCGACCTGCGGGTACGCCTGGTCAACGTGGTCGACCTGATGCGGCTGCAGGACGAGCGGGAGCATCCGCACGGGCTGTCCGACGCCCAGTTCGACGCGCTGTTCACCCCGGACCGGCCGGTCGTGTTCGCCTACCACGGCTACCCGGCGCTGATCCACCGGCTCACCTACCGGCGCACCAACCACGCCCACATCCACGTCCGCGGGTACCAGGAGGAGGGCACCACGACCACCCCGTTCGACATGGTGATGCTCAACCGGCTGGACCGGTTCCACCTGGTGACGGACGTGATCGACCGGGTGCCGAAGCTGGGCAGCAGGGCCGCCGCGCTGCGGCAGCGGATGGTGGACGAACGCCTGCGGTGCCGCGCGTACACCCGCGAGTACGGCACCGACCGGCCCGACATCAGCGACTGGACCTGGCCGTACTGATGGCCACGGCCCCTCGGGTACTGGTGGTCAACGCCGGATCGTCCAGCGTCAAGCTGCGGATGCTCGGCGCGGGCGACGAGGTACTGGCCGGCCAGGATCTGACCGCGTCGGCCGGCGAGTACTCGGGGCACGAGCTGCGCCGGGCGCTGGACCGGCTGGGCCGTCCGGACGCGGTCGGGCACCGGATCGTGCACGGCGGCCGGGAGTTCCGCGGCCCGGTACGGGTCGACGCCTCGGTCCGGCGTCGGCTCGCCGAGCTGCGTGACCTCGCCCCGCTGCACCAGGACGCCGGGCTGGCCGGCATCCGTACGGTGGGCGACGCGCTGCCGAACGTGCCGGCGGTGGCCTGCTTCGACACCGCGTTCCACGCCGACCTGCCCGCGGCGGCGGCCACCTACCCGGTGCCGGCGGAGTGGCGGGACCGGTACGGGGTGCGTCGGTACGGCTTCCACGGCCTGTCCCACGCGTACGCGGCGCGGCGGGCGGCCCGGCTGGCCGGCCTCGATCCGGGTACCGCCCGGGTGGTGACCTGCCACCTGGGTTCCGGCGCGTCGCTGGCCGCGGTGCGGGGCGGCCGGTCGGTGGACACCACGATGGGGTTCACCCCGCTGGAGGGCGTCACGATGGCGACCCGGTCCGGCACCGTCGACCCGGGCCTGGTGCTGTGGCTGCAGACCTCGGCCGGGCTGACCGCCGAGGAGGTCTCCGACGGCCTGGAGCACCGGTCCGGGCTGGTCGGCCTGGCCGGTACGGCCGACATGCGCGAGGTCCTGGCCCGGTCGGACGCGGGTGACGAGGTCGCGGCCGCCGCCCTGGCGGTGTACCTGCACCGGCTGCGCGGCGGCATCGCGGCGATGGCCGCGGCGCTGCGC
>JBAUUM010000221.1:0-3747 GCA_049582705.1 Actinocatenispora sp. | reverse complement strand
GTGTTGCACCGGGAGCTGGTGCGACTGGTTCCCAGAAACAGCACCGGGTGTGGGTGGTGTACGACAGGCGTGGTACGGGTAGACCGCGGTCATGTGGTTACTCATTGCGGTACTGCTGTTGGCCCTGATTCTGGGCGGTGTGGGCTTCGCGGCCCACGCGTTGTGGATTGTGGCAGCGATCGTGCTGGTCCTCTGGCTGGTGGGGTTCTTCGCCAAGTCGGGTGGGAAGCGCTGGTATCGCTGGTAGCACGTACGGCCTGGATGTCGCATGGACAAGGAGGTAAGTGTCGTGAGTGCCTCGGACAAGGCAGAGCACAAGAAGGACGAACTGGTGGGCGGCGTGAAGAAGAAGGTGGGTGAGGCCACCGGCAACCCGAGGCGGGAGGCTGAGGGTGACGCCCAACAGGACAAGGGCCAGCTCGGGCAGGCGGCCGAGAAGGTCAAGGACACGTTCCGCCACTGACGGCCCCGCTGACGAATCGGCCCCCACTCGCTCAAGGGTGGGGGCCGAACGCTATGCCAGCGGCGTCTCGATGTCGCAGTGGGAGCACATCAGCGCCACAATCCGCACCGCGACCGGCGGAGGCGAGTTTCGATGGAACCCGAGCCGTCGCCCGCCGACAGGGCAGACCGGGCGGGGCAGATAGGCGAAATCGGGTACATCGCTGCGGCGTCGCAGTCGGGTAACTCAGGCTGGCTCGCACCTGTCGTTGTAGCAGGTCAGGCCCGACAAAAGCGTCTGGTTCATCGACGCACACGCCGTGTCCGCCGGCGATGCCAGAGCCAACCGGCGACGAGACAGGCGGCCACGAGGACGCCTAGCCCCACGAGATCGCCGACCTTGACGGCGAAGCTGCCCGCCACGTAGCCGACAAGGACGCAGCCCGATGCCCACCCAGCCGCCGCCATCGCGCTGAGTACAAGGAATCGGGTGTACGGGACCTGCGCGGCTCCGGCCGCATCGGGCATCGCGGTGCGTACGATCGGAATAAATCGCCCGATGAGGATCGCTCGTCTGTGGTAGCAGCGCATCAGTCGCCGGGCACGCTCAACGCCCTGCCGAAGGCGACGGCTCTGGCCACGTCCTGCGGCTCCCCGAAGGCGCGCACCCCACAGGAAGCCCGTGGAATCCCCCACTACCGCAGCGGCGAACACCACCACACACATCAACACCGGTGACACGTGCCCTCGGGAGGCGATGACTCCACCCAGGATCGCCGCCGCTTCACCGGGTATCACGATGCCGAGCAACAATGCCGTCTCGCCGAACACCAGAGCCGCTACCGTGCAGTAGACAGCCCACCCCTGCAACTGCACCAGTGACTGCAGGACCGTGGTCATGATCTGTCCGATCCCTATCGTGGCAGACGATTGCCTCACTGTCCGCTAACGCCGGTGCCTCTCCTACCGTCAGCCCCCCTCACCGCCGGTGGTGCTAGCGGACCGGAACGCCGCCCTTCGCAATCAGCGGAACACTGGCAGGACTACCCATTGGTCGGCCCAGCCACGCCTGGACATAGAGGGCGGCGCGTCCCGCACAAATGCGCCTGCGGTAGGTGTCAGATGACGCCGGGTGGGTAATTCCCCCTGCGGGCACAGCGTCACAGACACCGACCGCAACAACTTGGGGGACCGATGGCGGGACAGCAGCGGAACGTGGTCGAAGTACTCACCCACGACCACCGTGAAGTGGAAGGGATGTTCGCGCGTCTGGAGGCGCCGGGCATCACTGCCGAACAGCGGCACGACCTCGTTGAACAGGTCACGATTGAACTCGTCCGTCACTCCGTCGCGGAGGAACAGTGGCTGTACCCCGCCGTCCGCCGACACGTCGCCGACGGGGACAAGATCGCCGACGAGGAGATCGCCGAACACGCCGAGGTTGAACAGGCGCTCAAGGACCTGGAAGGCATGGCTGCGGACGATCCGGCGTACTCCGCCAAGATCTCCACGTTGATCGCCGATGTCCGCCACCACGTCAACGAGGAAGAGCACGAACTGTTCCCGAAGCTGATCGCGGTCAGCAGCGACGAAGACCTTCGGGAACTGGGCGCGAAAATCGAGAAGGCGAAGAAGATCGCGCCGACCCGGCCGCACCCCTCCTCGCCGAGCACGCCACCCGCCAACATGATTCTGGCGCCGGGCGTCGGACTCATCGACCGGCTTCGTGACGCGCTGACCGGGCGAGGCTGACTGCCGTCTGAGGCCCGCCCCATCAAACCCTCTGGGCGGGCCTCAGACCGCGGGGCGCGTCGTAATGGAGTCACGCGACGAAGACATCGGAGCCCGGCAGGCTCTCAGTCCACAGGAGTCCAACCGGAGCGGACGTGCGTGTTCAGGAGACCATGATCATGTTCCGGTTGACCCAAGACGCGTGATTTCAGCACCGGGTAAACTGCCCTGGGATCGGGGTCGGAAACCGGACACGACCTACTAAGACGTCCACCGTGACGGCTGCGGGAGCTGGTGAGATCCGAGCCGCATGCAGCCTCAGCCTCCATGCCCAGGCATGCATCTCGATCGTGCCGCACGTTATCTGGAAGACGCGGAGCATTCGGCGACTCGGGCCTGCGACGTCACGGTGACGTCGATGGCAGCGGGCTGACTTTCAATACCGCTCTGCCGCAGTTCTCAACATGGTCTCGGCAATGCGCCGGGGCAGGCAGGGATAATCCTGGCCGCAGACAGCACAGCGGCGACCATCATCGCGTGCGGTGTGATGGGAAATCAGGCGGTCTGCGTTTGCTACATCAGCATCATTGATCTCCGCTGCAGTGACCATTCTGTCAAGTCCTGGTGTCATCGCTGCCTCCTGGATGCCTACCACTCGTGTACCCAGACGGCGACATGGTCATTCCTGTCGCGGCAGCCTTCGGAAGTGCACGGTCGCGCCGTCACCGCGCCCTGCCATGGCAGGTAGGGGCGCAGAGGATCGTCCCTCCGTCGCGGAGCCGGTGGATGAGGCCGGCGCCTGGAGCCAGAACCCTGTTGGCTTGCCAGTACTGGGTAGCGAAGGGTAGTGGGGCGGGGCCTTCTTCTTCGACTTCTAGGGCTGTTAGAGCCGGCGGGCCATGACCTCTTGCAACGTGTCCCGCCTGTCGACCGCTGCCGAGCCAAGCGTGTTGATTCTTGAGGCGCTGGTCAGGTGAGGCTGCTCAGGATCTGCGGTGACAGATTCTTGATCATGGTGTTCGTCCAGCGGATCTGTCGCAGGGTCTGCGGATGGCAGGAGGAGGCGAGCTCCAGCAGACGACCGTCCCTGGTGGCCTGTGCGACCTGGGCGAGCATCTCCCACAACAGGGAGTTCCCGGATGCGGCCAGGTACAGCTCCCGTAGGTCCCGCAGAACGAGAAGACCCGGTTCGGGCTGGTGTCCGAACACCTCGGCAGCCCTGTCCCGCATGCCGGACAAGGAGGCGGCGGACTCGTGGTCCGCGGTGTCGGCCAGGTCCAGGCCGTAGTCGGAACCGGTCTCGGCGAGCCGGCGTGCGTGCTCGCGAGACCAGCGGGCGAGATCGGTGGCGATGTGGTGGATCTCGTGCTCGGCGGTGTGGCGCTCGGCTGCGGACAACAGGTCCCGTTCCAGCCCGCGCTCGCCGTGGTGCAGTGCCTGCAGGGTGAGACTGACGCCGCTCATGGTCGGCCTCCCTCGGTCCCGCCGGGGTTGGTCGTGTGGGTGGCGTGCGCCCGAGAGCCACCGACGGTCGGCGGGACGCTGCCGGGGTCGGCGGGCGCGGAGGCGCCGGTG
>JBAUUM010000220.1:0-21994 GCA_049582705.1 Actinocatenispora sp. | reverse complement strand
GCAGCGGCCGAGGCCCGCGCCACGCCCCCAGGGATCGGCCGGCTTCCCTTCTCCCGCCGGCGCGAGTGTCGATCTTCCGTCAGGACACGGCCGCGCCGATGGCTAGTGTGACCGCATGACGCTGGTGAAGATCAATGCGATAGAGGTGCCCGAGGGTGCCGGCCCCGACCTGGAGCGCCGTTTCGCCGAACGGGCCGGAGAGGCCAAGGGCGCCAAAGGATTCCTCGGCTACGAGCTGTTGCGCCCCACCCGCGGCCGAACGTACTTCTCGTACACCCGTTGGGCGACCGAGGAAGACTTCAGGGCGTTCGTCAGCGGTGCCGCCGAGGATGTGCGTACCGGAGAGTGGAAAGGCCGGGCGGCGTCCGGTGCGACCCTGCTGGAGTTCGAGGCCGTCACGAGTTCCGACTAGGCACCCGCGCGGTGCGGCCCTCCGTCGGGGGGCGCCGCCAGCCACGCGCTGATCACGCGGCCGGCGGCCCCGCCCGGCGTCCTACCGGACGATGGCCAGGTTGGCCATGTCCACGACCGGCCGGTAGCCGAGCGCGGCGTAGATCTTGTTGGAGGTCGGATTCGCCTGATCGGTGTACAGGCACGCCCGGGCGCCCTCGGCGAGGATCAGCCGGGACACCTCGGCGACGGCGGCGCTTGCCCAGCCCCGGCCCCGTTCGGCCGGCGGCGTGTAGACCGGGCCGATGCGGGCCACCCCGTACGCGGGCGGGTTCGCGGCGACGAGGTGCACCTTCGTACCGTCCTCGGTGACCCAGAACCAGATCCGGCCATGGTGGATCTTGTCCAGCAGGACTTCCCGATCGGGCATCTCGTGTATGCCGGAGCCGCGCGGCCGGCCGGCCTGCTCGTCGGCGTCGCCGTCGAACGCGGCGCTCCACTCCACGACCAGGTCGAGGTCGTCCTCGACGGCGGTCACCAGCCGCCCCGGCACCTGGGCCCGCGGCGTCAACTCGCCAAGTTCGTGCTGGCGGGTGTGTGCCACCACCTCGACCCGGCCGCCGGCGAGCCGGACCAGTTCGTCGGCGAACACCCGGATGGTCGGCAGCGCCCCGTTGACACCGAGCAGCTCCTCGCCGCGTTCGTGCACGGCGCGCGCCAGGGCCACCGCGGCCTCGTCCGGCATCGGCAGTAGGAACGCGGGGTGCGGCATGAACGGCGCGGTCCGCATCCCGGCGCCCACCACGGCACCGGTACCGTCCCGGACGGTCAGCCACCAGTCCCGTTCCGGTGCGGTGTGCCCCTCCGCCCGCTGTGCCACGGCACGGTCGGCCACGGTGGCGACGACGGTGTTGAGTACCGGCTGCTCGGCCAGGTATCCGCCGGTCGCCGCGAGGAACTCCGCCGGGTCGGTGCGGAAGTCGAGCCGCGCTTCGGCGGTCGGTACGGGATTCATCTCTGCAGGCTAGTCACGACGTGCCCGGTGCGGCACGCGAGTTTCCGGCTCAGCGGTGGTCCCGGCTCGTCGGTCTTGCCGCTTGCCGTGTCGACGGTCCGCGTGCCGTAGCCGGAGGGTATCCGGCCCGCGCAACCCCGCTCCCGGACCTGGCGTGGGCGAGGTGCGGTGCGTCGTGTGCGGCGACGGTCAAGTTCTGTTGAGAAACCTGTCAGGAACCTTTATTCACTTGTTCAACCTGCTTTGTCCGGTGTTGTGTGGGCGGCGGTGGCCAACACGGGCTACCACCGCACTGGAGGAGGTTGTTATGGACGAGCAGTTCGAGCAATCGACGGCCGAGCCGTACGCACCCCCGATGCTGGTCGAGGTGGGTGAGTTCAGCGAGGACACGCTGGGCTTCATCGGCTACGGGACCGACATCTTCGGTCACTACGACGGAAGCTGAGTCCCGCACGACCGATTCACGGGGTAGACGTACATGACCGGTGCCGGATTCGTGGTCCTGCCGGACACGGCCGCAGCTGACGAGATCCGCGCGGTGGTGCCCTGGGCAACGCCGCGCGTGGTCACCCATGCGTCAGGGCGGCCGTGGCTGGTGGGCCGGTGGCCCGCCGACCAGATGGTGGTGGCCACAGCGGGTCCGGTGCGTGTGGCGGTGGCCGGGGTGTGCCCGGTCACCGCCACCCGGTTGACGGGCCTCACCGAACGGGTACGCACTCTGTCCGATGTGGACGCACTCGCGGCGGCCCTGCCGGGCTCCTGTCACGTGCTGGCCTCACTCGACGGGCAGGTGCGTGTCCAGGGCAGCGTGACCGGGCTGCGCCGGGTCTTCCACACCCGCGTCGACGGCGTACCGGTCGCGGCGGACCGGGCTGACGTCCTCGCCGCGATGACCGGCGCCGGGATCGACGAACAGGCCCTGGCCGTACGGGTCGCCTGCGGCGGACGACTCCCACCGCCGCTCAACGGTCAGCCCCTGTGGGCCGGCATCTCCGCACTGGCCCCGGACCACTGCCTGATGTGGGACCACGACCGGACCCGCGAGGTGCGGTGGTGGCGACCGCCCGCCCCCGAACAATCACTGGCCGACGGCGCGGACACGGTACGGGACGCGCTCAGCGCGGCCATGCGTGACCGCGGCCCGGCCGCGGGTCGCCTCAGCTCCGACCTGTCCGGCGGCATGGACTCGACCTCGCTGTGCTTCCTCGCCGCGCGGGGCGCACCGGACCTCGTCACGTTCCGGTGGGGCGAGGCCGAGGCGGGCAACGACGACGCCGCCTTCGCCGACCACGCCCTCGGCGCCCTCGACCACGCCGAGCATGTGGTCGTGCCCCCGTCCGAACTTCCCGCCGTCTTCGCCGACCCGGTCGCGCCGGTGGACACCGAGGAGCCGTATCCCTTCGTCCGCACCGCGGCGCGCACCCGGCACACCGCACGTCTGCTCGCCGAGCGCGGCGCACGCCGCCACGTGGCCGGACACGGCGGGGACGAGCTGTTCACCCCGTTCCCCGGCTATCTGCACCCGCTGCTGCGACGCCACCCGGTGACCGCGGTACGGCACGTACGCGGATACGCCGCGCTCAAACGCTGGCCCGTGGCGCACACCCTCGGCGCGCTGCTGCGCCCCGGGGACGACGCGGCATGGTGGCGGTCCCAGGCCGAACACCTCACCGACCCGCTGTCGCGCAGGCGCCGCCCCAACCTGGGCTGGGGCCTGTGGCCGCTGCGCGCCCCCGCCTGGGCCACCGACACCGCCATCGAGACCGCCCGGGAGACGCTGCGGCACACCGCGGCCCACACCCGGCCGCTCTCCCCGGACCTGGGACAGCACCAGTCCCTGCTCGCAGTGCGCACCAGCGCGCCCTGGTACCGGTCGCTGGCCCGGCTCTTCGCCGAGTCCGGCGTCGAACTGGACTCCCCGTTCTTCGACGACCGCGTCGTCGAGGCCGTACTGGCCGTCCGTACCCACGAACACGCCGGTCCCTGGCGGTACAAGCCGCTGCTGGCCGACGCGATGCGCGGCATCGTGCCCGAACCGGTGCTGGGCCGCTCCACCAAGGGCGAGTTCAGCAGAGAGGTCGGCGCCGGGCTGCGCCACAACCTGCCCGCGATCCTGGAGATGTTCGACGACTCGGCCCTCGCCGCGCGCGGCCTGATCGATCCCGCCGCCCTGCGCGCCCGGCTGCTGGCCCCCCAACCGGACAACGCCGCGGTCATCGCGCTGGAACCCCTGATCGGCTGCGAGACCTGGCTGCGCGCCGCCACCCGACCCGCCCGAGCCTGGAGGTTCGACGCCCGTGCGCCTGCACCCTGACGTGGCCATCACCGACACCGACGACGGCACCGTGCTCCTCAACGGACGCACCGGACGGTACTGGCAGCTCAACCTCACCGGCGCCCGCGTACTGCGGCAACTCCTCGACGGCCGTACCCCCGACGGCATCGCCGCCGACGTCGCCGACCGGCACCGGCTCGACGAGCAGCGCGCCCAGCGGGACGTGGCCGCCGTCATCGAGCAGCTGCGCGCCGCGAAGCTGGTGATCGCATGAGCATGCCCATCGCCCTCGCCGAACGCCGCCCTCTGCCGCTCCGCCGCCGCGTCGTCCCGCTGCTGGCCGTCGGCGTGGCCCGCCTGCTGGCCAAGGCCAGACCCGCCCGGCTGCGCAGGATCCTGGAACTCGCCCGCCGCGGTGCGACCCCGGCCACCGCCGCCACGGCGCTCGCCGCCCGCGAGGCGGTCGTCTCGGTCAGCCTCCGCTGCGCGGGACAGAACTGCCTCCAGCGCTCGATCGCCACCGCACTCCTGTGCCGCGTCCGGGGCGCGTGGCCCACCTGGTGCACCGGCGTCCGTACCCACCCCTTCGCCGCCCACGCCTGGGTGGAGGCCGAGGACCAGCCCGTCGGCGAACCCCATCCCAAGGGCCACTACCAGCCCCTGATCACCGTGCCCCCGGCCGCCTGAACGTTCCGGGCAGCGTCGTCATGGCGCAGCAGCGGGCGTAGGGCCGGCCGCTCACCGGGCCGTCGATCACGCCGTGACCTGGGCGGCGATGGCCCGCGCGCAGTCCAGCGACTCGGTACGGGAGGTGTCCACCTCCAGGTCGTAGGTCACGCCCTGGTGCACCAGGTCCGCCTGCGACGCGGCCATGCCCCGCGCTCGGTCCCCCCGGGCGATCTCGCGGACTGCGGCGACCGCGCTGTCACACCGGACGCCGACCCACAGGACGTCCAGCCCGTCGAGGGCCCGCTGCCACCGCTGCTGGGACGCCGCCTGACCGAGGAAGACCTCGTCGACGATGACCCGGGCGCCGGCCCGGGCCATGCCCGCGACCCCCTGGATCCAGGCCGCCTCCAGTGTCCGGAACTCCGCGCCGACGCTCACCGCGCCGTCGGCGGCGAACTCGATCCCCGTCTCCGAGGTCTGCATGGACAAAGGCATCGCCTCGACCAGGGTGTCGGTACCGAGGGCGAGCCATGGATCCGGCAGTACCGCCTGCAGACACCGGGCGATCCCGGACTTGCCCGAACTGGATCCGCCGTTGAGCACGATCACCTGAGTCGTCACCGCGCCACAGTAGAGGCACCGCCGGGGACGCCGACACACAGTTCGGCCGACGGCTCGCCCCGACCGTGACAACCGCCCTAATCCGGATGCCGACACCGGCACCCGCCACTAGGCTGGCCGGCAAGCGACGAGACGCGAAGGAGATCGACTCATGAGGGCACCAGGCAACCTGCGCTGAACGCCGGTGCCGAGCCGGGTCGCGCGTTCGGCCCTTCCTCTGACGATCCCGTTCCCGTCTCTCCGGAGGACCTCCGTGTCTCGTCCGCTCTTCCGTCTGCTGGAAAACGCCGTCGACCCCTTCCGACACGCCGGGTCGGACACCCCGTACCGCGGCGTCTGGTCGTTCCTCGCGCACGAGTTCCGACCGCTGCGCACCGTCGTCGTGGCCAGCCTCCTGTGCACCGTGGTGGGCGCCGCCATCGAGGTCTGGCTGATCGGGTACGCCGGCCAACTGGTCGACACGCTCGCCGCGACGACCCCCGCGCGTCTCTGGGACACCCACGGCGTCGAACTGCTCGCCGTCGCGGGCCTCGTCCTCGTCGTCCGGCCGCTGATCCACCTGTTCAGTGAGGCCCTGGACGACCTCGCGTTCCGACCCAACGCGCAGGTACTGGCGGGGTGGCGGGCGCACCGGTACGTCTCGCGACAGTCCGTCGGCTGGTTCCGCAACGACCTCTCCGGCCGCATCGCCACCTGGGTCCGCGACGGCGGCACCGCCGCCAGCACCGCGGCGTACTGCGTGCTCCACACCCTCGCCTTCGTCGGCGTGTACATCGTGGGCTCCGTCTGGTTGATGGTCTCCATCGACCCGCGCCTGGTACTGCCGCTCGGGATCTGGCTGGCCCTGTACGCCGGGCTGATGCTGTACGTCGTGCCGCGTTACCGCGCCGCGTCGGAACGGCTGCAGGACCGGAACTCGGCGCTGACCGGGCTGCTGGTCGACTCGTACGCCAACGTCGACACGCTCGCGCTGTTCGCGAACCGGGAGGGCGAGGACCGCGCGGGCCGGCGGGTCTTCGCCGAGGCCCGGCGGGCGCACCTGGGTGTGCAACGCCTCGAGGTGACGATGAACGCCGGCATGATGGCCCTCGGCAGCCTGCTGATGGTCGGGCTGATCGCCTACGGCATCGTCCTGTGGCGCACCGGCTCGGCGCCGCTCGGCCTGATCGCCGCCGCGTTGGCGCTGAGCTTCCGGATCACCTCGATGGCCGAGTGGCTGCTCGACGGCGTCTCGTCGCTGTTCGGTTCCACGGGCGCGCTGCGCAGGGCGCTGCGCACGATCGCGCAGCCGCTGGCCGTGGCCGACCGGCCCGGCGCCGGCGACCTCGTCGTACGCGGCGGTCGGATCCGGCTCACCGACGTCAGCCACCACTACGGCAAGGGCCGTGGCGGCCTCGACCGGCTCTCGCTCGACGTCGCGGCCGGCGAGCGGATCGGCCTCGTCGGGCGCTCCGGCGCGGGCAAGTCGACGCTGGTCAACCTGGTACTGCGGTTCTTCGAACCGGAGGCGGGCAGCATCGAGGTCGACGGCCAGGACATCACCGCCGTGACCCAGGAGAGCCTGCGCCGACAGATCGCCATGGTGAGCCAGGAGACGACGCTGCTGCACCGTTCGGTCCGTGACAACATCGCGTACGGCACCCGCGCTGCCACGGAGACGCCGGACCCGGGCGACCCCGCCGGCGATGCCGCGGTCGAAGCGGCGGCCCGCAAGGCCGCCGCGGACGGGTTCGTCGCCGCGCTGCGCGACGGGGACGGTCGTACCGGCCTGGACGCTCATGTCGGCGAACGCGGCGTCACGCTGTCCGGCGGCCAGCGCCAGCGGATCGCGCTGGCCCGGGCGATCTACAAGGACGCGCCCATCCTCGTCCTGGACGAGGCCACGTCGGCGCTGGACTCGGAGGTCGAGGCGGCCATCCACGACACCCTCGACGAGGTGATGGCGGGCCGGACGGTGATCGCCATCGCGCACCGGCTGTCCACGATCGCGCGGATGGACCGGATCGTCGTACTCGACGCGGGCCGGATCGCCGAGCAGGGCAGCCACGCGGACCTGCTCGCGCGTGGCGGCCTCTACGCCGCGCTGTGGTCCCGGCAGTCCGGCGGGTTCCTCGGCGTCGAGCCCGACGGCCCCGCGCCCGACGGCCCGGCGCCCGACAGTCCCGCGCCCGACGGCCGTGCGTGCGACAGTCCGGCGTCCGAGGCTCCCGCCCCGACCGCCCGGTGACAGGTCCGTCGCGCGGGGTCGGGGTGTTGGGTGCGGATGCCACAATCCGACGGTATGGCGCGGAAGACGGTTCGACAGCTGGGACGTCGGTTGGCGGAGCTCGGCATGGTGACGGAGGAGAAGGCCGCCACGGTACTGGCTGACATCGCCGAGTGGCGCGAGGAGCACCTGGACGAGGATCTCGACGAACGCAACGTACTCGCCTGGCTGCCCGAGTTCGGCGCGGCGATCTCCGTGCACGGCGAGGATGTCGACTTCGTCGAGGACTACTACCGGTACCTGCTGGAGACCGAGGCGACGGCCTGCACGGGCGGTGCCGTGGTGGTGACCGACGTGCAGCTGATCGACGACGAGGACCACGGCGAGGTCCTGCACTTCCGGCGCAACGGTGAGCCGGTGTGGTGGCACGTCGAGCACGAGTCCGACGACTACGTGGACCAGGCGTCGGTGGCGGAGCAGATCAGCGACCTGGACCCGGGCGGCGACGACCCACGGATGTTCCACTTCATCCGTCCGGAGAAGATCGAATCCTGCCAGGACGACGTGTACCTCCTGGCCACACCGGAGCAGGCCCGCGCGCTCAGCACCGAGTTCGACCTCGCCATCGACGGACTGGACAGGACGTGGCCGCGCCTCGGCCCGCCCCCGACGGCGGAGCCGGGCACGGCCGAGTGGTACCGGCAGGACGATCGCCGGTCCATGACCGAGCCCGCCACGGAATTTCTCGACCGGTGGCTGTCCGACATGGACAGCGCGCTCGGCGGCTGGCGTACCGCCTTTCTGCCATCGGACTTCCCGTACGACTTCTCACCGGACTCCCTGGACGCGCTGGAACCGTTGGTGTCCGCGAGGTTCACCGACCGGTCCGCGGTGTGGGCGGCGGCCGACGACCCGTTCGTGGCCGGGGCGGTCCGCTACCTCGGGGAGATTCTGATCCGGAGCGTGCCGTCCCGCTGGGCGTACCGGGACCTGGTGGACTCGCCGTACGACCGGGTGCCGCTGATCCGGCCCGACACACCACCCGCGTTCTGGGCAGTGGTGGTCCCGCTGCACACGCTGGCCGACGCGGCGGCGGATCCCGGATCCGGCACCTTCGCCGACGCGGTCCAGGAACTACGGGACGCCGTCGACTGGTACACGACGGCGCTGCACGCACTGACCCCGGAGGACTCGGACGCGGCGCCGGTCAGCTCGGACTGACGGCGCCGGTCCCCAGCGAGACCGGGTGTCGAGGCACCGGCACCGGTCACCGGACCGCCTTCTGCCAGGCGGTCCCGACCCGGGTGATGAGCGCTCGGGGAGCGCGGTTCGGTCCTGGCCGAGCCGCAGCGAAGCGTCGACTCGTGATGGCACCGACGATGGTCAGGTCCGTGGAGTCCGCCGGTTTGGCGTACAGGTCGATCTTGTTCGCGGCGGGCAGGGTGGCCATGGCGGTGAGTGTGGTGGCCAGCTGGGTAGCGGGGATGTCGGGGGTCAGGGTCAGGTTGGCCGACTCGGGGCCGATCTGCACCTGCTGCACGCCGTGGAGATCGGCGATGGTCGCGTGGATGTGCTGTTCGCGCTTGCCGTCGAAGACCGAACTCTGGAAGACCCAGTCACCGTCCTGCCCGACGTACCGGGCCGGCGTGCGGATCAGTTGGATACGCAGATAGTCGCCCCAGACCGAGCGTAGTGCGGGGAGTACCGCGAGGTAGCCGGCGCGGTCGGCGACGGTGACCGACTCGGGCCTGGCCCCGCCGGAGTCGTCGGATACCCGGAACCCGGTCACGCCGGGGATCGTGGCCAGGCGGTCCAGTACCGTCCGGAGCTTGCCGGTGAACGCGGTCGCGAAGATCTCCCGGGACGCCCGTCCGGGTCCCCAACCGAGCTCCAGCTCCGGGAACGGGTCGGTGTCCACACCGGAGGGGCCCTGCCCCGACCGCAGCGCGGTCAGCAGGTCGTCGAAGTCGATGTCGTCCGGACTGAAGTAGAGGCCGGCCTTGCCCTCGGGTCCCCGGAACCACCCGGCGAGGTGCGGGTAACGCTTCTGCAGATCGGCGATGAGCCCCACCGCGTCGCGGTCCAGCCGGAAGCCCAGACCGGGACTGTAGGTCCACTCGACGACCAGCGCCCGGTCCGCGGACTCGACCCGGTGCGTGCGCCGGCCCTCCTCACGTCCGCCGGCCTTGTCGACGCCGAGAGCCACCGCGGCCACGGCGGCCGGCGGTGCGGTGACCAGCAACCCGGACGGCCCGTACACCGAGGCCGTCGCCCGCCCGTCCCGGCGCAGCCACAGCGCCCGGTCGACGTCCGGGTCGGTCTTCGCGACCGCCAACGGAGAGAACCGCGCGTGGAAGCCGTCGACGTCGAGCTCGATGCTGTTGTTGTACCCGTCGTCGTGTCCGGTCCAGTGCTGTCGCACCGTGCCGACCAGGTAGCGGACCCCGCGGTCGCGGAGTCCCTTGCTCAGGGTCAGCAGGATCATCGGCTCGTCGTCGCCGTCGTCCTCCGGCGGGGTGACGTACTCGGCCTTCGCCACGCCGTCCTGACCGGCCAGCCACTCCAGCCGGTCCGCGGCCAGCGCCTTCGGGGTCCGGCTGCACCCCGCGACCAGCCCGAGCGCCACGGCACCCGTCATCGCACCCAGCGCCCGGCGACTCATGCCCATACCCTGCATTGTCACCGCCGTACGCCAATCACCGCGCGCCACGAACGGGTGCACGAGGCGTTGCTCCTGTGGCCAAGCAGGGGCCGACGGTGCGGAGGTGCCGGTGCGGTCAGGAGCGGGCGGCCTTCGACCAGGCGGCCTTGGCTCGGGAGATCAGGTCGGGGTCGGCACGGTTCGCGCCGGGTGCGGCGGCGGTGAACTTCCGGTCGGTGACCGTTCCGATGGGCGCCAGGGGCTCCGAGGGATCGTCGTTGGTGTTGATGTCCATCGCGAAGGACGCCGGCAGTGTGGCCATGGCCGTCAGGGCCGTGGCCAGTTGCGGGTCGCTGATGTCCGAGACCACCGTCAGATAGGCCGCGTTGGCGCCCACGTGGACCTGGGTGACGCCCGTGAGGTCCGCGACGGCCGTGTACACCGGCTCCTGGTCCTCGGTGAGCTGGTTCGAGCCCTGGATGACGGGCCGGCCCTGCTCCCCGACCTCCGGCGACGGCTCCCGGACGAGCTGGACCGACACGTACTCGTCCCAGAGTTCACGGAGCGTCGAGACCGCGGCGAGGTAGCCGGCGCCGTTGCGGGCGGTGATCGTGTAGCGCCCGGAAGGGCCCGTGCCGTCGTTCTTCCTGAACTCGGCGACGCCCGGAATCACAACCAGGCGGTCCAGCACCGTCCGGACCTTTCCGGTGAACGCCTTCGCGAAGCTCTCCCGGGTGGCCCTCGCCGGTCCCCACCCGAGCTCAAGCTCGACAGGCATGCTGCCCACCTCGGCCGATATCCTGGTCAGCAGGGCGTCGAAGCCGATGTCGTCGAGGGAGAAGTACACCCCGGCCCGATGATCCGACCCGTCGAACCACCCGGTCAGGTGCGGGTACTTCTTCTGTAGGTCGGCGATGTCCTGCAGCACGTCACGGTCCAGCCGTTGGCCCTGGCCGGGATGGTCCTCCCACTCGACGACCACCGCCCGGTCCGTGGATTCGACCCGGTGCGTGCGTCCGTACTCCTCGTGACCGCCGGTCCTGTCGAAGCCGAGGGCCACCTCGACCACCGCGGTCTGCGGTGCGGTGACCCGCAACCCGGACGGCCCGTACACCGAGGCCGTGGCCCGGCCGTCCCGGCGCAACCACAGGGCCCGATCGACGTCCGGGTCGTCCTTCGTACTCGGAGACGGCTCGAACTGGCCGTGGAAGCCGTCGACGTCGAGTTCGACGACGTCGACGCCCGCCCCGTCATGCCCCGCGAAGCCTTTCTTCACCGTGTGCACCAGTCCGAGCACCGCCCGGTCGTCGATTCCCTTGCCCAGGGTGAGAAGGATCAGCTTCTCCCGCGGGTCGACGGGATGGGCGGTCGTCTCGGCCTTCTCGACGCCGTCGAGACCCGACAGCCACTCCAGCCGGCCCGCGGCCTGCCCCTCCGGCTCCGTGGGATGCTTCCCGCTGCACCCGGTGACGAGCCCGAGCGCGGCGGTACCCGTCATGACTCCCAGCGCACGCCGACTGATGCCCATGCCGGCATTGTGCCTGCGGCGCGCCAGCGGCACCGGTGAGCCGCTTGGGGTCCACCCGGGGTCGTGGTACGGATCCGGTCGGTTGCTGCGAGCGGAACTGCGGACCGTTCGGTTACTGCGAGCGGGATTCCGGGGCGGTGCGGTCAGGAGTGGGTGGCCCTGTCCCACGCGGTACCGATCCGGGTGATGAGGGCGCGGGACGCTCGGTGCGGGCCGGACGGCGCCGCGGCGAAGCGCCGGTCGGTGACCGTGCCGACGGTGGTCAGGTCGAGGGAGTCCGCCGGCCTGGCGAACATGTCGATGGTGTTGGCCGCGGGCAGCGTGGCCATGGCGGCGAGCGTGGTGGCCAGCTGGGTACCGGAGATGTCCGGTGTCACGATCAGGTTCGCCGACTCGGGGCCGACCTGCACCCGCTGCACGCCGCCGAGGTCGGCGACGGTGGCATGGACGTGCTGCTCACGCTTCCCGTCGTAGATCGAGCCCTCGAAGACCCAGTCACCCTCCTGCCCGAGGAACCGGGTCGGCTTCCGGACGAGCTGGATCGACAGGTACTGGTCCCAGACCGCGCGCAGTGCGGGGAGTACGGCGAGGTAGCCGGCGCGGTCGGCGACGGTGACCGACTCGGGCTTGACGTCGCCGGAGTCGTCGGATACCCGGAACCCGGTCACGCCGGGGATCGTGGCCAGGCGGTCCAATACCGTGCGGAGCTTGCCGGTGAATGCGGTCGCGAAGATCTCCCGGGACGCCCGCGCGGGCCCCCAGCCGAGCTCCAGCGTCGGGAACGGGCCGGTGTCCACATCGGACGGACCGTGTCCCGAGCGCAGCGCGGCGAGCAGGTCGTCGAAGTCGATGTCGTCGGGGCTGAAGTAGAGGCCGGCCCTGCCGCCGTCGTCGTCGGCGAACCACCCGGTGAGGTGCGGGAAACGCTTCTGCAGCTCGGCGAACCGCGTCACCGCCGCACGGTTCCGGCCGAGGCCGTGGCCGGGCTCGTCCGTCCACTCGACCACGACCGACCGATCGGCGGATTCGATCCGCTGCTGGTCCCTGCTCACCGAGACGCGGTCCACCCGGTCGAGGCCGAGCGCCACGGCGGCCACGGAGGCCGGCGGCGCGGTGACCACCAGCCCGGACGGCCCGTACACCGAGTCGGTGGCCCGTCCGTCCCGGCGCAGCCACAGCGCCCGGTCGACGTCCGGGGCGGTCTTCGTGACCAGCGACGGATAGAACTGCGCGCGGAAGCCGTCGATGTCCAGCTCGATGTCGGTGTTGTACCCGTCGTCGTGCCCGGCCCAGTGCTGCCGCACCGTGCCGACCAGATAGCGCACGCCACGGTCGTGGAGACCCTTGCTCAGGGTCAGCAGGGCCATCGGCTCGTCGTCGCCGTCGTCGTCGTCGGGCGGGGTGACGTACTCGGCCTTCGCCACGCCGTCGAGCCCGCGCAGCCACTCCAGCCGGTCCGCGGCCTGCTCCTTCGGGGACCTGCTGCACCCGGCGACCAGCCCGAGCGCCAGGGCACCCGTCATCGCACCCAGTGCCCGGCGACTCATGCTCATGCCCCGCATTGTCACCGAGGTACGCCAGTCACCGCGAGCCACCGTACCCGGAGCGACCCGGCCGCGGTCAGGAGTGGGTGGTCCTCTCCCAGGCGTTGCCGACCCGGTTCACGAAGGCGCGGGAGGCGCGGTACGGGCCGGGCGGGGCCGCGGTGAATCGCCGGTCCGTGACCGTGCCGACGGTCCTGCTCTGGGCGGTCCTGCCGGCCCACAGACTGATCGTGAACGACGCCGGCAGCGAGGCCATGGCGTCCAGGGCGGCCGCCAGTTCCGCGTCGCTGATGTCCGTGGTCATCGTCAGGAGGGCCGCGTCGGCACCCACCTGGGCTTCGACCACGCCGGCGAGATCGGCGACCGCCGCGAACACGCTCCGCCTCGCCCCGTTGTCGAACACCGAACCCTCGAAGACGGACTCGCCCAGCGACCCGACGTACGGTGACGGCTTCCGTACCAGGTGGATCGGCAGGTACGAGTCCCACACCGGGCGAAGCGCGGCGATCACGCCGAGGTAGCCGGCGCGGTCGGAAACGGTGATCGACTCGGCGTCGAGGGTCCCCGTAGCCTCGCTCAACCTGAACTCCGAGACGCCGGGAACATCGATCAGGCGGTCGATCGCGGTACGGACCGGTGCGCTGAGCCCCTTCCTGAAGGCGCGGAGAGGGGCACGTGCCGGTCCCCAGCCGAGGTCCAGCTTCGGGAAGTCGGAGAGGTCGACGGTCGACGCCAGCGCGGTGCGCAGCGCGTCGAGGCCGATGTCGTCGGGGCCGAAGTAGACACCGGACCTGTCGTCCGGCGAGACCAGCCAGCCCGCCAGATGCGGATACCGCTTCTGCAGGTCGGCGAAATGCTGCGTCACGTCGCGGTTCAGCGCGAAGCCCAGGCTCGGACAGTCGGTCCACTGAACGGCAAGCGCCCGGTCAACGGATTCGACCCGGTGCGTGTAGCGCCCCTCCTCGTGGCCGCCGACCTTGTCGAAACCGAGCGCCACCGTCGCCACCATGGCCTGCGGCGCGGTGATGACGAACCCGGACGATCCGTACACCGAGGCGGTGGCTCGACCGTCCCGGCGCAGCCACAGGATCCGGTCGACGTCCCGGTCCTCCGCCGCGCTCACCTCCGGGAAGAACCGCGCGTGGAAGCCGTCGATGTCGAGCTCGATGCCGTTGTCGTACTCGTCGTCGTGGATGTCGAAGCGCCGCCTCACCGTGTCGATGAGTTCACGCACCGCGCGGTCGGAGATCCTCCGGGTCAGGGTCAGCAGGATCAGCGGCGAATCCGGTTCACCGGGGTAGGTGGTCTGCTC
Source organism: Actinocatenispora sp. (assembly GCA_049582705.1). Lineage (GTDB taxonomy): Bacteria > Actinomycetota > Actinomycetes > Mycobacteriales > Micromonosporaceae > Actinocatenispora. Next base: position 7,793 of record JBAUUM010000220.1, on the reverse strand, counting down.
CGCCTTCTCGACCCCGTCGAGTTCGCCCAGCCACTCCAGCCGGTCCGTCGACTCCTTCCTCGGCGACGTACCGCACCCGGCGACGAGCCCCAGTGCGAGGGCGCCCGTCATCGCTCCCAGCGCCCGACGACTCATGCCCATGACCGCATTGTGCGGGCCGCGGTCCAGCCGCCGTGCACGAGCGACCGCCGGACGGGACGACCCGGTGCCATCCCGCCCCAGCCGGTGACCAGCGAACATGCCCGAGGTGTCCGGATCGTGCGCGGGCGCGGGGCACATGTCACCCTTCGGTGGCGTGCCAGCCGGGTTCAGCACGACCGGAGCAGGGCGAGGGCCACCGTACTGTCGGGGGTGCCGCCTACCATCCGGCCAGGGAACCACCCGGGACCAGGGCGGCATCGGCGCCCGGCCGACTCGGGGCGGTCCGGGTCGGGTCGGCAGAGGAGAGCACGCGATGGCACCGCAGTACGGGCCGCACCGGTGGTCGGCCGGCTACCACGACGACGGCGACAACGACGCCCTCCGGGGCGCGCACTTCCCGGTGCGCGACCTGGCCGGCGCGACGTTCCTCGACTGCGACCTGCGCGGGGTCCGGATCGCGGACTCGCTGCTCGTGGACGTCACCATGTCCGGGTACGTGGAGAACCTCGTCGTCAACGACGTCGACGTCACGGAGTTCGTGGCGGCCGAGCTCGACCGGCGGCACCCCGAACGCGTGCAGCTGCGCTCGATCCAGGACGCCGACGGCTTCCGGGCCATGTGGGACACGGTCGAAGGGTTCTGGGCGGACACGCAGGCCCGTGCGGAGAAGCTGCCCGAGCCGGCCCGGCACGAACGGGTCGACGACGAGTGGTCGTACGTCGAGACGCTGCGGCACCTCGTGTTCATCGCCGACTCGTGGGTGAGCCGCACGGTGCTCGACGAGCCGATGCCGTACCACCGGCTCGCCCTGCCGCAGACCGCGTACCGGCCCGCGGACGCCGTGGCGCTCGGCATGGAGGTCGACGCGCGTCCGTCGTACCCGGAGGTGCTGGCGGCGCGCGCCGACCGGATGGCCCTGGTGCGCAGCGTCGTCGACGGTCTCACCGACGCCGAACTGGGCCGGCCGTGCCAGCGTTCGCCCGCGCCCGGCTATCCGGAGGAGGCGCGGCCGGTCTGGGCGTGCCTCGGCGTGGTGATGGAGGAGGAGTGCGAGCACCACCGCTTCGCGGTGCGTGACCTCGCCGTCCTGGAGTCGCGCTAGGCCGCGCGGCGGCCATGGTCACCAGGACGACGACCCGCCGCCGTCCCCACCACCCCCGCCGCCACTGTCGCCCCCGCCGCTGCCCGAGTCGCTGCTTCCGCCGCTGTCACCGCCACCACCAGAGTCGCCGCCGTCGCTGCCACCTGAGTCGCCGCCATCACCGCTGTCACCATTGCTGCCCGAGTCATCGCCGCTGCCCGAGCCGCCGTCACCGTCGAACGAGGAGAACGAGGCGTCGGTGGCGAAGAATCCGGAGTCTGTGTAGCTGGTGTCGCCGACGTAACCCGGGCTCGTGCTGGAGGTGTAGGAGCGTCGGCTCCGGCCGTCCAGATCCGACCCGCGTACCATCCACGCGCCGATGGCCAGTACGCCCACGACCAGCACGACGACCACCACTGCCAGGACCATCAAGGAACTCCCGCCACGCCGCAGTTGCCTCCGGGCCCACGCCGGAGCACGCCGACACGGTAACGACCCCCCGCCACGCCACACGGACGACGACGGGCACGCACCCAGTAGCCTCACCGCGTGGCCGGCGGAGGGGACGAATCCGTGCTGCGGAACACCGACCGTGTACCGAGGACGCGGCCGTACGTCGCCGTCGTCGCGGCGTGGCTGGCCGCGCTCGCCGTACTGCCCGGCTGCGGACCCGGCGACGCCGGACCACACCCGTCCACGGCGGTGACGCGCGCGATCCGCGGTACCGACTTCGGCGCGGTGCGGTGGTACGACGCCATGAGCGCGTCGACCGTGACGCTGCACCGGAACACCGCCACCCGCCCACCGGACACCGCGGCGCCCACCGGCACCACGTGGCGGACGGTCGGGCGACCCCGGTACGTGGACGTGGACGGCGACGGTGACGAGGACGCCGCGGTGCACCTGCACGGTGCGGGCGGCCAGATGTTCACCCACGCGTGGTACATCTGGCTGTGGCGCGACGGAAGGGCCGTCCAGCTGCGTCGGCCCATCGCCTCGACGTCGAGGTGCGACGGTCCGATCGAGTCGGTCTCGGTGGCACCGCACGGCTTCGAGGTCCGGATGAAGATCCCGGCCGTGAACGACACCTGCGCGGAGGGCGGCTCCGTCCCGGTCCGGTACGTGGCGGGCGTCCGGGACGGCTGGCCGGTGCGGATCCGTCCGGCGTACGGCCCCGTCGAGACGTGCGACCCGGACCGGTTGACCGAGCGGATGCCCGTCGACGGACCGGTCCAGCTGCGTACCGCGGACGACCGGCGCTCGCCGCCGATCGGCACACCGACCCGCTACGGCGACGTCCTGGTCAGCGAGCTGGACGTCAGTCCGGAACTGACGCCCGAGGAGCGGGGCTCGTGGGTCCTGGTCCTCGCCGGGCACGGCACCCACCGGCGGTGCGGATGGGCCGCCATCGACCAGGTGTTCCCCTGGCTGGTGCCGGACTGACCGTTGCCGAAGGAGCCGGCGGCAGACGGGTCGCGCGACGGTACGGCGGCCCGACGCGGCGGGGCGGGGCAGACGGAGCGTGGCGGCGGTACGGCGGCGGCCCCGACGCCGGCCGGCACGCTCAGTCGGTCCCGCGCAGCCGGGCGTCGAGCGCGTCGAGGTCGGGCAGGAACCACACGTGGCCGGCCCGGTTCGACTCGTGCACGAGGGCACGCAGGGCGTCGCTGGTCGCCAGGTGCCGGGAGATGTCGCCGACCACGGCGAGGCGCAGCCGGTAGTTGACGAACTTCTGCATCACCTCGCCGGCGAAGCGGGTGCCGAGGGAGAAGAACTGTTCGCCGAGCCGGCTGGCGGGTACGGCCACCACCTCCGCGCCGAGGAACGCGGCGCCGATCAGGTCGAGCGCGTCCTGCTCGGTGGCCACCGGCGGCCCGTCCGGGTCGCACACCAGTACCTGCACGCCGGCCAGTTCCTGGAGCGCGTCAGCCACCGTCCACCTCCCGGGCGAGCAGGCCGGCGTCGCCGTCGAGCAGCGAGTCGAGCAGGCGCAGGATGTCGGCGGTGGCGGTCGCGCCGCCGAGGATCACGATCTTCATGCGGTTCCGTTCCTCGTCGTGGACGGTCTGGATGCGTACCGGGTGGGCCGGGTCGTGGCCGGTGTTCGCCCCGGCGAGCACGAACGTGCCGAGCCGGTCGGCGGTCGCCCGGTCGACGCCGTCGATCTGCACGATGCTCGACACCTCCACGGTGGCGGCACCGTCGTCGTGGGCCGGCGCGGGCGGCGCACCGGTCAGCGCCTCGAAGTCGGCGCGGGCGATCCGGTACTGCTTGCCGATCCGCGCCGCCCGGAGCCGCCCGGTGCGGATGTAGCCGCGCACGGTGCGTACGTGCAGGCCGAGCCGTTCCGCGACCTGCTCCACCGAGTACATTTCTTCCGTCATCGTTCCTCACTGTAGGTCCTACAGGGACTGATAGGGAAGTTTGTTTCGCGAGCGGAGACTCGGATAACTGTGAGAGTTGACTCTCACGATTGTGAGACAGTACTCTCACGCCATGAGGCCGGACGACCGCCTGGGCGACGTCGAGATCACCGATCCCAAGGCGATGCGGGCGCTGGCGCACCCCGTGCGGCTGGCGATCCTCGAACGACTGCGCCGGCACGGACCGGCGACCGCCACCCGACTCGCCCCCGAGGTGGGGGCGACCCCGTCGGTGACCAGCTGGCACCTGCGGCACCTCGCGTCCTTCGGGCTGGTCCGCGACGCCGAGCCGGGACCGGACCGCCGGGAACGTCGATGGGAGGCGGTCGGACGGGGATTCCGGTTCGAGGTGCCGGACGAGCCGGACGATCAGGAGGGCCGATCGGCCGCGCGGGCGCTGTCCGAGCAGATGTTCCTGCGCTATGCCGACCTGCCCGCCAGGTGGCTCGCCGACGTCGAGCCGAGACTCGAACCGACCTGGCGGAGGAACGCCGGGCTGGCCAACACCCGCGTCGTGGTGACCGCGGAGGAACTCGCGGCCATCGAGGACGCGATCGAGCAGGTCCTGGTGCCCTACGCGAGGCGTGACCCGCAGCAGCGACCGGCCGGCAGTCGCGCCGTACGGCTGATGCGTTACCTGCTGCCCGAGGCGGCCGAGGAGGATCCGGGCGAGGCGCCGTGAGCACCGCGACGGCGGCCCCGCCGACCTCGCTGTGGCGCGACCGGCGGTTCCTGTCCTTCTGGGCCGGCCAGTCCATCTCGCAGTTCGGCGACCGGATCACCGAGCTGGCGCTGCCGCTGATCGTGGTGGCGGCACTGCACGCCACGGCCAACCAGGTCGCGTGGCTGACCGCGCTGATCTGGACCCCCAGCCTGTTCGCGATCGTCCTGGGAGCCTGGGTCGACCACCGCGCCCGCAAGCGCCGGCTGATGGTGATCGCCGACCTGGTCCGCGCCGCGTCGCTGCTCAGCCTGCCGGTCGCGTACCTTCTCGGCGCGGTGACGCTGGGCCAGGTGTACGCGGTGGCCGTCGTGAACGGCGCGGCCGCGGTGCTGTTCAACAGCGCGTATGTGGCCTTCTTCCCGCGCCTGGTGCCGCGTGCGTCGTACGTGGACGCGAACAGCAAACTGAGCACCAGCATCTCCGCCTCCCGGGTCGCCGGCCCGGCCGTCGCCGGTGGCCTCATCCAGGCCATGACCGCTCCCGTCGCGGTACTCGCCGACGCGTTGTCCTTCCTGGCCGCCGCGGTCCTGGTCGGGCGGATCCCCATCGCCGAACCCCCCGTCGCCGGCGACGGCGCGGCACCGTCGTCGTTGTTCCGGCGCGCCCGGGAGGGGCTGGTGTACGTGGTCCGCCAGCCGGTGCTGCGGGCCGGGCTCACCTGCTCGACGACCCTCAACTTCTTCACGTACGTGTCGGGCAGCGGACTGGTCGTACTGTTCGCCCACCGCAGTCTCGGACTGACCGCCGGCGCCATCGGACTGGCCTTCGGGATCGGCTCGACCGGCGCGCTTCTCGGCGCCGTGATCGCCCCGACGATCTCGCGTCGGATCGGCGTGGGCCGCAGCATCGCCGTGGGGGCCGTGCTGTTCCCGGCGCCCATTGCCATCGCCGCCGCGGCCGGGGGACCCCTGTGGATGCGGGCCGGTGCCCTGGCCGCGGCCGAGTTCCTCTCCGGCGTCGGCGTCATGCTGTACGACGTCAACAACAACTCGTTGCAGACCACGGTGATCCCCGACGGCATGCGCAGCCGGGTGTCCGGTGCCTACCGGACCGTCAACTACGGCATCCGCCCGCTCGGCGCCATCGTCGGCGGCCTGCTCGCCACCGCCGTCGGCCTGCGCGCCACCCTGCTCATCGGCGCCGCCGGTGGGGTGTTCGCACTGGCGTGGGTGCTGGCCTCACCGGTACCGCGGATCCGTTCTCTCGACCCCGGGACGCCAGCGGCCACCAGCGGCGACGACGACCGGCGATCGGTGCCGTGCTGAGTCTCTGACCCGACAACGGACAGCCACAGCCGGCCGACGGGATCGTCGGCCGGGGGAGGTTCAGCGCGCCGCCGCCGACCGGGTCGCCAGGTAGATCGTGGCCGACGAACGGCCTCGGGTCAGCAGGTTGTCGAAGAACACCCGCTCGGCCGCCACGTCGACGAAGACGGAGTTGAGGACCGTGAGGAACTCCTCGTCCGGCGCGTCGTCGGACCACATGGCGAAGGTCCCGCCATCGACGAGATGCGCGGACGTGGCCCGCAGGGCGTCCGGGGAGTAGAAAGCGGCGTGCTGCGGATGCAGCAGATGCCGCGGCGAGTGGTCGATGTCCAGCAGGATCGCGTCCCAGGTCCGACCCGGACGTCCCGGGTCGAAGCCCGCCTCGCTGGTGGCGGCGGCGAAGAAGTCGGCGCACGTGACCGAGGTCCGCTCGTCGGCCAGCAGGCCGGTCATGTCGGGGAGCAGCCCGCGCTCGTGCCAGTCGACGACCGCCTCGGAGTACTCGACCACCCGCATGTGGCGTACCCGCCGGTCGGTCAGCGCCTCCCGTGCGGTGTAACCCAGTCCCAGACCGCCGACGACGACATCGAGTTCGGCGCCGGGAGTACGCGCCAGCCCCAGCCGCGCCAGCTCCCGCTCGGCCACGGTGAACAGGCTCGACATGAGGAACTCGTCCCCGAGCTTGACCTCGTAGATATCGACCTGGGCCGTCAGATCGAACCTCCGCCGCAGGCTGATCTCGCCGATCGGGGTCCGCTGCCAGTCCAGTTCCTCGAAGCGCGCGCTCATGGAGCGCAACGTACCGGAGGCGGCCCGAGCGCCTCGGCGTCCGGGCCCGGGCGGCGATCTCGTACCGCCACCGGCAGGGAGTGGGACGTCCTTTACGGGCGTAGTACATCGTTGTACTGTTTCCCTCGCAACGGCGTACCGCCCGCTCGGCGGCGCGCCGGTCACCTCGGACAGACGGAGGCTGAGCGCGTGGACAGCGGTGCCGCACCCGCCCGACGCCGGCGCGCGATCCCGCCGCCCCGGTCGACCGCCGGGGCAGGCCCGTGAGCACCACCCGCCTGGCCGAGCCGTCGACCGCCCGACCCGCCGCCCCTCAGCGGACACGAGGGCGCGCCCGGCGGGGACGTACCCAGCTGTGGATCTGGGCGTTCCTCACCCCGACCGTGCTGCTGTACGGCCTGTACACGGTCTACCCGATCGGCGCGAGCTACTGGTACTCGCTGCTCGACTGGAACGGCTTCGACGCGCAGAAGTCCTTCGTCGGCCTCGCCAACTACCGCGAGGTTCTCGGCGACCCGCTGTTCTGGAACACCTTCAAGATCACCCTGCTGTTCACCGTGGTGACCGTCCCGGTCAAGGTGTTCAGCAGCCTGCTGGTGGCGATCCTGCTCAACTCGCCGAAGATGCCGTTCCGGGGCCTGTTCCGTACCGCACTGTTCCTGCCCGTCGTCACCACCACGGCGATCGTCGGCATCGTCATGCAGTTCGTCTTCGACCCCGCGAGCGGTCCGATCAACCTGCTGCTGGTCAAGCTCGGCCTTCTCGACGAGGGCGTCAACTTCCTCGGCTCGTCGTCCACCGCCCTGTGGACCGTGGTCGGCGTGTACGTGTGGAAATGGTTCGGCGTCACCCTCATCTACTGGCTGGCGGCGCTCCAGACGATCCCCGACGAGGTGTACGAGGCCGCCCGGATCGACGGGGCCTCGGCCTGGAACCTGATGCGGCGCATCACGCTGCCGCTGCTCAAACCGTTCACGATCATCATCACGCTGCTCACGCTGGAGAGCACGCTCAAGATCTTCGACCTGGTACTCACCATGACCCGGGGCGGGCCCTACTACGCCACCGAGGTCGTCGAGATCTACATCTACCGGTGGGCCTTCGCCGCGACCGTGCCCCGGCTCGGGTACGCCTCCGCCGCCGCGGTCATCTTCGGGCTGTTCGTGTGCCTGGTCGGCATGCTGCAACTGCTCGGCGTCCGGGCCGCCCGCAGGGCGGGGAGCATGACATGAGCGCACCGGACGAGACCCTCGACAGCCGACCGGGCGACACCACCGGCCCGGACCAGATCGCCCGGCCGGGTCCCGCCACCCGGCCGGGTCCCACCCGCTCGGGTCCCGCCACCCGCTCCGACGGCACCGCCGGCCGGA
>JBAUUM010000219.1:0-2426 GCA_049582705.1 Actinocatenispora sp. | reverse complement strand
CCGCGTCGGGTCGGGCCATCGCGTCGACGGCGACCGCGCCGAGCGCGCCCGTGCGGTACTGGCCGAGCAACTCGCCGACGCCGACGGCGCTGAGCCGGCCCGTCGTCACGTCCTGGAGCACGACCAGTTGTTCGGCGGCGTCGAGTTCGCCCGTGCAGTACGACCGGAAGCCCAGCCAACGGCCGGTGCGGCCGGCGGTGATCTTCAGTTCGCTGCCGCCGACGTCGAGGACCGCGCGCGGCGGGGCGACGAGTTCCCCGCGGTGGGCGGCCAGTACCGCGCCCCGCATCGCGGCGACGGCGTCGGCGGGTGACAGGCGAGCTATGTCCGCATCGGTGAGGATCATGACCATGCCACAGGCTGTCATGTGAAGCCCACGTGAGGTCAAGGCCGCCCGTGGGCCCGCCGCCCCGGACGGGTACGGCTGGCGCCCGGCCCTTGACCTGGAGTGCACTCCAGGTGGCAGGCTCGGAGCGAGGCTCCGGCAATCGAGTGGAGGTCCACCACGATGCGCACCCGTACCCTCGGCAGGCTCGGACACGACAGTTCGGTACTCATCTACGGCGCCGCCTCGCTGTCCGGCGTCGACCAGGACACCGCCGACGCGTCCGTCCAGGAGGCGCTCGACGCCGGCATCAACCACTTCGACGTGGCGGCCTCGTACGGCGACGCGGAACTGCGGCTCGGCCCGTGGATCCCGCGTATCCGGGACCGGATCTTCCTCGCCACCAAGACCGGGCTGCGGGACGCCGAGTCGGCGTACCGGCAGATCAACGAGTCGCTGGAACGGCTGCGGACCGACCGGGTGGACCTGCTCCAACTGCACGCGGTGACCAACCTGGACGAACTGGACCAGGTCACCGCGCCCGACGGCGCCCTCGCCGCCGCGGTACGGGCCCGCGACGAGGGCCTGGTCGGCGCGATCGGCATCACCGGGCACGGGCACGAGGCCCCGGCCACCCACCTGGAGGCGCTCCGCCGGTTCGACTTCGCGACCGTGCTCACCCCGGTCAACTACGCGCTGGGCCAGCGCGCCGACTACTACCGTGACTTCCGGGCGCTGGCCGACGAGACCGCGCGCCGGGGCGTCGGACTGATGACGATCAAGAGCGGCGCGCGACGCAACTGGCCCGAGGGGGCCGCCGAGCGGTACACGACCTGGTACGAGCCGCTGGACGAGCAGCGCTTCATCACGGCCTCGGTGGCCTGGGTGCTGTCCCACCCGCAGGTCACCGGCATCGCCACGGCCAGCGACGTACGGCTGCTGAAGCTCTACATCGAGGCCGAACGGGTCGGCGCCGAGCTGACCGCGGCGCAGGTCGAGCCCGACCTCGCCGCCGTCCCGGACTACAGCTCGCCGTTCCTGCGGATGGCGATCTGACCGCCGGCCGCGACCGGGCCGGCGGTCACCAGGTGACCGCGAGCAGCCCGCCGGCGAGTACCAGCGGGCCGAGCACGCTGAGACCGACCACGGCGAGCCGGTGCCGGCCGGTCAGCCGGCGGGCGCCGGTCACCGCGGCGATCAGCAGGCCGAGCACCAGGACCAGTACCAGCGGCAACGCCCAGCGCAACAGCAGGCCGGTGTCGTCGCCGACGTACGCCTGACGGCCCCGCTCGCTGACCATCCGGGCGGTGAGCGTGGCACCGGGCCGGCCCTTGTCCGGCGCACCGGACAGGGCGACCGTCCGTACCGCGTACCGGTGCCCGGCGGCGGTGAAGTCACCGACGCAGCGCTTCGAGATGCCCGCACCGACGCACCGGGTGACGGTGAGGGTGCCGCCGTCGCCGTGCCCGACCGACAGCCAGAACGGTTCTGCGCCGACCCAGCCGAAGAACGTCGCCGCCAGCGCCAGTACGACCAGCAGCACCAGCCCGGCACCGGGTCGGCGTGGCTCGGACCGTGCCCGCCGGGCCGCCGCGTCCGGTCGCAGGGCGGTCCGCCGGGTGTCGCGGCTCCTGCCCCTACCGCGCCGGTCCGCTCGGGTGCGCCGGCTCTCGCGGGTCTGCTGTTCGTCCGTCCACAGCGGGAAGTCGGCACCGCTGGACGGCGGCGGCTCCGGCGCCGCGTGCCGCCCGGTCCGCTGCTCGCGGACCTCCCTGGTCTCCGGTACGTCCCGCGCGGGGACGTAGCGGTCCGGCTCCCCGGTCTGCGGATCGAGGATCTCGTCGTCCTCGACCGGCTCGGGCTGCCGGTCGGTCATCGACCCGACCTCGGCGGTGGCCGGCGCACCGGGCGCCGTGGCCCCGAGCGTTGTGTTTCCGGGCACCGTGTCTACGGGCGCCGTGTTTCCGGGCTTCGTGTCCACGGGCGTCGCGTCTGTCGACGTGGCGGAGCCGGTGGGCGCCGCGGACCCCGACAGCACCGGGTCGGCCACGACCGGATCGCCGGCCCGAAGGTCGGGCGCGACCGGGTCGACCGTGCCGGC
>JBAUUM010000218.1:0-2082 GCA_049582705.1 Actinocatenispora sp. | reverse complement strand
CGCCGACACCGCTCGCCCGGCGCCGCCCGGCACTCTCGCCGACGCCGCCCGCGCCGATATGGCCCGGCGCCGCCCGCGCCGATATGGCCCGGCGTCCCGTCGGCATTCCCGCGTCGCCTCGCGGCACGATGTTTCCGCGAGCCGGCGCAGGTCGCCCGCCGCATCTGCCCGCCTCCGTCCGGTCGCCCGGTCGCGACGGCGCCTGGGCGGTACGCCGCCCGTCACGCTCGACGGGCGCTCGACGGGCGGGTCGGATGATCCGCAAAGCGGTCCCGATCCCGCAGTCACCTGGGAGACTTGCGACATGCTCCGTGTGGGAACCGTCGTCCTCGGCGCCGCCGACGTACTGCGCGCCGCGACGTTCTGGATGCAGGCGCTCGACTACGTGCCGCGTGACGGACCGGTCCTGCCGGACTGGACCGTACTGGTCCCGGGCGACGGTGAACCAGGCGCCGCGATCGCCATCATGCGCAGCGATTCGCCGGTGCAGGAACGGCCGCGGGTACACCTCGACCTGTACGCCGGCGGCGCCACCGACCAGGCCGCCGAGGTCGAACGGCTCACCTCGCTCGGGGCGGAGCGGGTGGACTGGAACCTCTACCCGGACGCCGCGGACTTCGTGGTACTCGCCGACACGGAAGGCAACCGGTTCTGCGTGATCGACAAGGCCGCCGAGATGGCCGCCGACCCGATCGCCGACCTCGTCGCCGACTGACCGTCAGTACCGCATCGGTCGCGGGCGCGCGCCTGACCGACTCCCGCGCCGCTCCGGTCGCGGGTAGATCTTTCTGTGCAGCGACTCGCCGGTTGATCCGGCGTGTCGCTGCACAGTTCGGGCATGGGTCTCGTTCTGCGCAGCGACGCGCCGATCCGTTCGGCGAGTCGCTGCACAGAACGCGGGACGCGCCCCGCCCGGTGGTCAGTCGGGCGCGGCGTGGTTCGTGCGGGACAGCAAGGACCCGGACGGTGGTCGCTCCGGCGACCACCGGACGACAGAGTCCCGAAACTCAGCAGGCGCCGGGGCCGCCGAACCGGAACGAGGTGGCCGTCGTGGCGCCGTGGTCGTACCAGGACGCGTTGGTGTCGGCGACGCTCAGGCTCGCCCCGCTCGCGCCGTTGATCAGGGAGTAGCCGCCGATCTGGGCCGACCCGGCGGCGCTGCCGAACGTGCCGTTGCCCATGTCGGTGCACGGCGTCTCGGTGGCCGAGGACACCTCACCGAACGCCTGGACCAGGCCGGCGCGCGTGTATCGGTTGCCCCACTCGGAATCCGGGAAGTACCCGACCTCGGTGCCGTTGTACCAGGTCTGCCACTGGCCGTTCGCGTGCACGATCTTGTACGTGCCGGTCTGCCCGCTGGCCACCGCGTCGCCCGCGTGGATCGAGCTGGACGTCGAGACGAAGCCGCAGCCGTTGTAGCAGGTGGCCTGTAGGTCGATCCAGTGGAAGACGAACAGGTGCGGCTGGGTGTCGCCGTTGAGGCCCTGGTCGACGGTCCAGCCGATCTCCACGATCTGGTTGCCGTCGGCGGACTGTACGGCCAGTTCGGCGAGCGAGTGGTAGTCGCCGCCGGCGAGGCTCGGCGTGGCCTGCTGGAGCGACACGTTCGCGCCGTCGGTGGCGACGCTCTGCCGGCCGTAGACGTACGTGTACGCGCTCGCGGTGAGGGTGGTCGAGTGCTGGTGGCCGAACAGCCCGGCGCCGGGGGCGGCGAGCGGGGTCGAGGCCTGGGCCGGCGCGACGGTGCCGGCGACGGCGAGGCCGGTCGCGGCGAGGATGCCGGCGAGCGCCGGCAGGACGGTACGGAGACGCATGTCTGCTCCCGAGGGGACATCATGCCCTGACGGACATGGGAGGGGATTCCTCGCCGATCCTGACAGACCGCCGCCATTCCGGCCACAGTCGCCCACCCGGCCCTTCGTACTGTGCAGCGACCCGCCGATCCGCTGGGCGTGTCGCTGCACAGAAGGAGGACCCCGCCCGCTCTGTGCAGCGACCCGCCGACCTACTCGGCGTGTTGCTGCACAGAACGGCGGGACGCGCGGTACGGCGGGATGTCACCCGTCGCCGGCGGCGGCGGCG
>JBAUUM010000217.1:0-10358 GCA_049582705.1 Actinocatenispora sp. | reverse complement strand
TGACCGGCGATGTCTGACCGCCGGACCGAGTTCGACCTGGTCGCGTACGAGCGGCGCAGCCGGGAGGGCCCCTGTTTCGTCTGCCGTTTCCTCGCCGGTGACCCGGACTACCGGCACGAGACCGTGTCAGCAGTACCACGCGTTGATGGCCGAGCACGGCGTCCTGGGCCCGTCTCCCGAGGAGAACGCCGCGCTGGCCGCCGAGCTGCGGGCAGCGCTGGCACCGGCCAGGTCCGCGACGGAGTCCTGACCGGATACCCAGGATCCGTCAGCACGCCCGGCGAGGACGACGTCCGGCGCTCCGCCGTCTCCGAGGACTCACCCCAGCGCTGAGCTGTCGCCGGCGCGGCCCGCTCGCAGTTCGGCCAGTAGCGCGGCTACTTCGTCGTCACTCATCGCGAAGGCGGACTCGTCGGTGGTGAGCCGAACCGGCCAACGGGCCGCTGTCTCGGGACGCAGGACACCCAGCGGCTCGTGCCGACCGAACATCCGCACGATGAGCGCCAGGGAGCTGAAAGAAGCAAACGTGTGGCGCCCGGTGTCGGCGTCGGTCCGGATCAGGAACGCTCGATCGCCGCATTCGACGGTCCAGCCGAAGGCGTCGTCGGGGTGGAGTGGGTGGTCGCCGTCGAGGTCCTCAGCCGGATAGAGCGCGCTGAGCCGGGGCAGTTCGGGTCGATCTGCCGGGTCGGCCGAGCCGTCCACAGTGGACATGGAGATCCTCCCTTTTCGTGGCCATATCTAGCTACTCTCCGCGTTCGGTGTTCAGCAGACTCGGCGCGAGCCCGTCGTGTCGGTTTGGCGTTGAGTCACTTCCGGCGACAGGCGAAGATGACTCTCGACGACGCTGCGGCGCAGATCAGCTCGACGAAGTCCACGATCTCCCGGATGGAAAACGGCAAGGCACTGTCCCGTCCCGCCGTGATCCGGGCACTGTTCATGACCTACGGGGTCACCGGTGATGAACTCGACGCGTTGACCGCCTTGGCGAAAGAGGCCAATCAGCCGGGCTGGTGGCGGTCCTACGCTGGCATCCTGCCCACCCCACATGTCGACCACATCGCGCTGGAGTCCGAGGCGACCGACATCTCGGCGTTCGACCCGGCCGTTGTGCCGGGTCTCCTACAGACCAGCGACTACGTCCGCAGGATCATGCGCGACGGTGTGAACGCCTTGACGGACGAGGAGATCGAGCGTCGGGTGGAGGCCAGGCTGGAGCGGCAGAAGAGACTGACCACCGAGGACCCGCCACAACTCTGCGCGATCCTGGATGAGGCGGTGCTCCGCCGCCCGATCGGCGGCCCGGAGGTCATGCGGGGGCAGCTTACGCATCTGCTCCGTATCGCCGAGCTGCCGAACGTGACGCTGCAGCTGGTGCCGTTCTCGGAGACCGCGCATCCCGGACTACAGGGTTCGGTGACCATCCTTGAGTTCTCCGATGCCGAGGATCCGCGGATCGCGGTCCTGGAGACGGTGGCCGGCGACATGGTCCTGCACAAGGCCGACGATGTCCGTCAGTGCGCGCGGGTGTTCGATCGGCTGCGATCGGTGGCTCTCGATCCCGATCGGTCCCGGGCTACGATGGGCGCGATCCTGGAGGCCGAGTACTGATAAGAGGTGTCCCCGTCGTGGCCGCACTGGACGTGTCCCGCGCTGAGTGGCGTAAGAGCACCCGTAGCGGCCAGAACGGCAACTGCGTCGAGGTTGCGTCGGTCGGAGCGGTGGTCGGAGTGCGGGACTCCAAGGACCCCGACGGGCCCTTCCTGGCGATCGCCGCCGGCCAGTGGACGGCATTCCTCGCCACTATCGATGACCGGTCGTTCGACCTGTCCTGATTCTCCGAACGACGACCGGACGCGTTCCTGGTACGCCGAGCAGGGTCACCGCGACGGCGCCGGCCGCGGTCAGCGCGCGGGACAGCGGGGTCCGGGACACGGCGGGTCAGGCTGACCCGTCGGCGCCCAGCAGGTTGCCCTCCGGGACCACCAGCGTCGGGACCGGGCCGTCGGCGGTGCCGGCCGCCCGCAACGCCTGCTCGTCCCGCTGTGCCTGCCGGTACTCCTCGACGGTGCGTTCCGCGATGACCGGCCAGGAGTACCGCTCCGACACCACGCGACGGGCCTGCCGGGCCAGTCGACGGGCGAGCACCTCGTCGCGCAGTACGGCGGAGACCGCGTCGGCGAGCGAGGCCGGGTCGCGCGGCGGGAAGCTCACGCCGGTGACCCGCGGCTCGACGAACTCGGCGAGCCCACCGGTCGCGGACACCGCCAGCGGCGTGCCGGCCGCGGCGGCCTCGATCGCGACCATGCCGAACGGCTCGTACCGGCTGGGCACGACGGCGCAGTCGGCGGCGGCCAGCAGCGCGGGCAGTTCGGCGCCGAGGAAGCCGGCGAACCGTACCGTGCGGCCCACCCGCAGCCGGGCCACCTCGGCGGTCAGCTCGTCGGCGTACTTGCCGTCGCCCGCGACGACCACCCGCAGCCCCGGGAACCGGCGGCGCAGCCGCGGCACCGCGGCGATGAGGTCCTGCACGCCCTTCTCGTAGACGAGTCGCCCCGCGTACACGACCAGCGGGCCGTCCCCGCCGAAGCGGTCGCGGGCGGCACGTACGGCTGTCGGCGTGGCCCGGAACGCCGCCTCGTCGACGCCGTTGGGGATCACCCGGACCTTGCCGGCGGGCAGCTCGAACAGCCGGCTGACCTCCCAGCGCATGTACGAGGAGCAGACCAGCACCCGGCGCGCCTCGTAGCTCAGCCACCACTCGACGGAGTGCACGCAGCGGTTGAGCTGGCCGGGCAGCCAGCCGGAGTGCCGGCCGGCCTCGGTGGCGTGCACGGTGGCGACCAGCGGCACCTTCAGGTGGTGCTTGAGCGTCACCGCGGCGTGCGTGACCAGCCAGTCGTGCCCGTGCACCACGTCGAAGTCGTTGTCCGCGGCGACCCGCAGCGCGGCCCGGGTCAGCGCGTGGTTGAGCGACATGGTGAACGCGAGCAGCGTGTCGGTGCTGAACGGGAAGTGCGGCGGGTCGGCCGGGGCGCGCACGATCCGGACGCCGTCGCGGATCTCGTCCAGCGGCGCGTCGTCGCCGTGCCGGGTCACCACCGTCACCTGGTGGCCGGCGGCGGCGAGGGCGCGGGACAGGGCGTGGACGTGCCGGCCCAGCCCGCCGACCACCACGGGCGGGTACTCCCAGGACAGCATCAGCACGCGCATGGTCACCGATTTTCGCAAAGCCCGGTCACCGGCCGGTACCCGCCCACCTCGGAGTTCGTCCGACCGGTGCAACCGCTGGTCAGCGGCGTCCGGGCAACGGAGACGGACGCTCGGTCGGCCGCGCTGGATTCTGTCAGCCGCGCTGGACCGCCGTGTCCAGCAGACCCAGCGGGGGAGAGCCGAGATCCAGCAGGGCGGCGTGCAGCCTCGGCAGGGAGAACCCGGCACCCCACTCCGTACGGGCCCGCTCGCGCAGCGCGAGGATGGCGAGCTTGCCCCACGTGTACCGCCCGTACGTCGGGTCGAACGTGCCGCGGTACGCCTCCGCGAGCGCCGCCGGGCCCTGCAGGAACGCGTCGGTACGGAACCGTCGCGCGGCCTCGTCGACGCCCATCGCACCGGTGTGCAGGCCGATCGCCACCGACAGCCGTACCACCCGGACCAGCGCCTCCAGGGCCACCCCCGCGGCGAACCGTGGGTCCTCGGCGTGGAAGCCCTCCTCCAGTGCCATCTCCTCCACGTAGTGCGCCCAGCCCTCCACGAACGCCTCGCCGATGAGGGTCCGGCGTACCGCGGACGGCGCCCGGCGCAGCGCCCGGCCGTGCGAGAAGTGCCCCGGCGCCACCTCGTGCACGGTGATCGCGGGCAGGCTGGTGCGGCTGAACACCGCCAGCCACTCCTCCCGTTCCTGCGCGGGCCAGCTCTCCTCCGGCGGTGTCACGTGGTACCAGCTGGCCGCGTCCGACTCGTACGGGGCAGCCCACGCCATCATCGCCATCGCCCAGCGCCGCGACTCCGGTGCCGGGCCGACCCGGCACTCGCCGTCGGAGTAGGGCACCAGGTCGTGTCGGGCCGTCCACTCGATGACCTCGGCGGTCAGCGCGTGCGCCTCGCTGATCACGCCGTCGATGTCGGGGTGGTCGGCCAGCAGGGTGGCCACCGTGTCCGCGGTGGAGTGTCCGGGGGCGATGCGCCGGCACGCCTCGTCGAGCATCGCGCGCAGCCGGTCCCGCTCCGTGTCGGCCCGGGCGGCCAGGGTGGACAGCTCGACGGGCAGGGCCTCGGCGGCGGACAGCAGCCGGGCCAGCGCTGCCCCGCCCAGCGCGGTCTCGGGCACGCCCGTACTGGTCAGCCCCACCAGGTGGTCGACGAACCGGGTGTGCGCGGCGAGGCCACGCTCGCCGGCCGCCCCGTCGCCGGGCTGGATCTGACTGGCCAGGCCACGCGCGGCGGAGAGCGTGGCGCGGGCCACCGGCGCCGGCACCCGGTCGAGCGCGGTCACCGCGGCGTCGACGGCGTCCGGCCAGCGGTCCAGGTGCGCCAGCCGGGCCTCGGCCCGCTCGGCGGCCAGGCCGTACTCGCGGTCGTAGCAGGCCAGGTCGAGGTTGGCGACGTGGTACAGCGGGTTGCCGCGGTGCAGTTCCAGTTCGCCGAGGCTGACCCGGGCGGCCTCCTCGGCGGCCACGGCGTGCGCCTCGTCGTGCGGGTCCTCGTACGGCTGCGTACCGGCCGGGGTCAGCCGTTCCAGCGCGCCGCGGACCCCGTCGGGGGACAGGTCCTGCACCACGCCGTCGTACTCGTGGCGGCCGACCGATTCCCGCGCGGTCGGCACCATCAGATCGCAGAGCGCGCGCAACCGTGCGTCCATGGCGGGCAATGTACCCGGCGGCGGACCGGTGTGGGTCCGGTCAGCCCCGGACGGCGACCACCAGCAGGTCCAGCGAGGTGTCCACGTCCGCGGTGGTCACGTCGAAGTCCTCCGCCCGCACCGAGCCGACGTGCTCGTGCAGCTCGGTGGGCCACCGCTCGGCCGGCCCGGCCAGCTGCGCCTGCACCAGGTCGGCTCCGTACCGTTCGCGGAGCGTGGCGTCCAGTGCGCGCAGCCGCTCGCCGGCCCGTACCCCGTGCACGGCGCGGACCGGCAGGAACCGGCCGATCAGCGTGGTCAGTTCGGCGGCCGAGAACTCGCGCGTGTGGTAAAGGTTGCGGGGCCGGTCGGTGGCCGGGTCGTAGCCGGGGGAGAACGTGTACCGGTTGGGCGTGGCGACCACCAGATGACCGCCGGGCCGCAGCAGCCGGGCGCATTCGGCGATGTGCCGGGGCTGGTCCCAGAGGTGCTCGATGAGCTGCATGCTGACCACCGCGTCCTGGCTGCCGGTGGCGAACGGCAGGTGCACCGCGTTGCCCCGGGCCACCGGCACGGCGGGGTACCGCTGCCGGACGTGCCGCACGGTGACGGGGTCGTAGTCCAGGCCGACCACCCGGTGACCGTCGGCGGCGAGCATCGCGGCGCCGTAGCCCTCGCCGATGCCGGCCTCCAGCACCCGTCCGCTGGGCGGGAGCAGCCGGCGCACGGCGTGGTAGGCGGCCTCGTGCCGGCGGAACCAGTAGTTCTCCACCGCGATGCCCGGCATGGTCCGTTCCCCGGTCAGCGTCAGTGCCGTGGGCTGTCCGTGCGGGGGTCGGGGGGCGGTGGCCGGCGGTGACGGGGCCACGGTCGGCGACGGGACACGGGAATCGGGTGTTACGTCGGGCTGCACGGGGCATCACCTTACGATCTGTTGTGAGAAGTATCGCGCGGTGGGGGCCTGCACAAACGGTCGCTACTGACTAGTAACATATCCGAGAAAGGCACGTTCCCGTGCCGGGCTATGTTGGCCCAGGCAGTCGACCGGCTGCGGTCATGAAGTGGTCACAGGCTCGGGTGAGCAGGAGGTCCTCGACAGCATGAACATCGTCGTCCTGGTCAAGCAGGTACCGGACTCCGGTGCCGAGCGCACGTTGAAAGGTGACGACTTCACGGTCGACCGCGCGTCGGCCAGCAACGTCATCAACGAGATGGACGAGTACGCGATCGAGGAGGCGCTGCGGATCAAGGAGGCCCAGGGCGGTGAGGTGACGATCCTGACCGTCGGGCCCGACCAGGCCACCGAGTCGATCCGTAAGGCGCTCTCCATGGGCCCCGACGGCGCGGTCCACGTGGTGGACGGCGCGATCGCCGGCTCCGACGCGTTGCAGACCTCGAAGGTCCTGGCCGCCGCGTTGTCCACGATCGAATGGGACCTGGTGCTGTGCGGCGCCGAGTCCACCGACGGCGGCGTGCAGGTCATCGCGCACATGCTCGCCGAGCGGCTGGGTGTGCCGGCCCTCACCGGCGCCCGCAAGCTGACGATCGACGGCGACTCACGCACGATCGAACGCCAGACCGACGAGGGCTACGAGGTCGTCCAGGCCCAGGGCCGTGCGATCGTGAGCGTCTGGGACACCATCAACGAGCCGCGCTACCCGTCCTTCAAGGGCATCATGGCGGCCAAGAAGAAGCCGGTGAACTCCTTGGCACTGGGTGACCTGGGGGTGAACGCCGACGAGGTCGGCCTGGCCAACGCGTACAGCACCGTGCTCGAGGCCGCGCCGCGCCCGCCGCGGGAGGCCGGTGCCCGGGTCGCCGACGAGGGCGAGGGCGGCACCAAGCTGGTCGAGTACCTGGCCACCGAGAAGTTCGTCTGAGCGGGAGGGTGACGGTAGATGGCTGAGGTTTTTGTCGTCGTCGAGGCAACCGGCGACGCGATCAAGAAGGTCACCCTGGAGGCCCTGACGCTCGCCCGTCGGCTCGGTGAGCCGTCGGCGGTGGTGCTCGGCGCCCCCGGCACCGCGGATGCGGTCGCCGGCACGCTCGCCGAGTACGGCGCGGCCAAGGTGTACGTGGCGGAGAGCGACGACGTGGCGGGCCACCTGGTCGCCCCGAAGGCCGAGATCCTGGCCCGGCTGGTCGGCGAGCACTCGCCCGCCGCCGTGCTGCTGCCCTCCAGTCAGGAGGGCAAGGAGATCGCCGGCCGGCTCGCGGTCAAGCTCGACAACGGGCTGCTGACCGACGTGTCCGACGTGGCCGAGGACGGCAGCGTCACCCAGGTGGTGTTCGCCGGCTCGACGATCGTGCGGTCCAAGGTGAGTCGTGGCATCCCGATCGTGACCGTGCGGCCCAACTCGGTGTCGCCCGAGCAGGCGTCGGGTGCCGGCGAGCGGGTCACGGTCGACACGGACGTGACGGACATCGCCAAGGCCGCCAAGGTGCTGGACCGGGTGACCGAGCAGAAGGGCTCCCGGCCGGAACTGACCGAGGCCGGCGTGGTCGTCTCGGGCGGCCGCGGTGTCGGCAGCGCGGAGCACTTCGCGCTCGTCGAGGAACTGGCCGACCTGCTGGGCGGCGCCGTCGGCGCGTCCCGCGCGGCCACCGACTCCGGCTTCTACCCGCACCAGTTCCAGGTCGGGCAGACCGGCAAGACGGTGTCGCCGCAGCTGTACGTCGCGGTCGGCATCTCCGGCGCGATCCAGCACCGGGCCGGCATGCAGACCTCCAAGACCATCGTGGCGGTCAACAAGGACGACGAGGCGCCGATCTTCGAACTCGCCGACTTCGGCGTGGTCGGTGACCTGTTCAAGGTGCTGCCGCAGGCGGTCGAGGAGATTCGCAAGCGCCAGGGCTGAGGACCACCGCACTCCCGACACGGCACCCGCGCACCGCGCGGGTGCCGTGTCCGCTGCCGACCCGCCGCACCCGTTCGGTGCGCGGTACGCCGACCCGTCGGTACGCACTCCGTGCGCGGCACGCCGACCCGGGGTACGCGTTCGTCGGCGCGGCACGCCCGCGGGCCCGCCGCCACCGACGACGGACGGCGGCCCGACCGGCATGACCTAGGCTGTCGATGACCTGGCCCGCCCTGAGCTGCCCGGGCCACCACTACCCCTCCGGGAGGATGCCGTGTCCACCGACTCGGTCGCCGTATCTCGCAGTGTCCTTGCCGACCTCCTGCCCGGCACCGCGGTACGCAACGCGCTGCTGGTGCTCGGCGGCGCCGGCCTGACCGGCCTGTCCGCCCAGCTGTCGGTGCCGATCGAGCCGATCAGCCCGGTGCCGGTCACCGGTCAGACGTTCGCCGTGCTGCTGGTCGCCGCCGCGCTGGGCCCGTGGCGGGCGCTCGCGTCGATGACGCTGTACATGGCGCTCGGCATGGTCGGCCTGCCCTGGTTCGCCGGCGGCACCAGCGGTGCCGGTGGGGCCTCGTTCGGTTACATCATCGGCTACCTCGCCGTCGGCCTGCTGGTCGGCGAGCTGGCCCGCCGGCACGGCGACCGGACCCCGCTGCGCACCGTGGGCACGATGGTCCTCGGCAACGTGGTGATCTATGCCTTCGGCGTCTCGTGGCTGATCGCCATGGCCGGTCTCGCCCCCGCCACCGCGTTGAGCGTCGGTGTGCTGCCGTTCCTGATCGGCGACGGCATCAAGATCGCGCTGGCCGCCGGCGTACTGCCCGGCACCTGGGCACTCGTCCGGCGCTTCGCCGACGGCGACAAGTGACGAGCGGGTCGGTCCCGGGACCGGGAGTCCCGGGACCGGCCGCCGCGGCGCCGGCCCCCGGGGGGCCGGGCGTTCCGCCGGACGTGCCGGACGGTGTCGACATCGACGCCTGGGACGCGTGGGCACCCGACGAACTGGCCGCCCGGCTGGCCGACGTCGGCGTCCCCTGGTGGGTGTGCGGCGGCTGGGCGATCGACCTGTTCCGCGGTGACCAGACCCGCGAGCACGAGGACATCGAGTTCGCGGTCTGCCGCGCGGACTTCCCCACGGTGCGCGACGCGCTGCTGGCCGACGGTCGGCACGACCAGTTCTGCGCCGGCAACGGGCGCGTCGTCGCGCTGGAGCCGGATGAGCTGCCGTCCGAGGAGTACGGACAGGTGTGGACGCGGGACCGGTCGGCCGGCATGTTCCGCACCGACACGTTCCTCGACGGCGGGAACCGGCGCGAGTGGATCTGCAAGCGGGACGACCGGCTGCGCCTGCCGCTGACCGAGATGATCGCGGTCAGCGCGGACGGGGTGCCGTACCAGCGGCCGGAGGTCGTCCTGCTGATGAAGGCCAAGCACCACCGCGAGAAGGACGAGCAGGACCTGGCCGGAAGCCTGCCGTACCTGTCCGCCGACGCCCGCCGATGGCTCGCGGACGCGCTGGAACTGGTACATCCCGGCCATGCCTGGCTCGACCCGGTCCGTACCGGGAGCTGAACCTCCGCCCGTCCGTGTGTCCGCCCGCCCGTGCTCCGGTGTGTTCGCCGGAGGCGGTCGGGCGGCTCCGCCGGTAGCGTTGAGCTGCAGCGACACATGTGCGGTGGAGGTGGTGGACGATGCGGGACCGGGACGTGCTCGGCGACATCGACGCGCTCGTCGAGGAGGAGCATCGGCTCCGTGAGCAGGGCGGCAGTGCGGACGAACGGGCCCGGCTGGCCGTCGTCGAGGAGAAGCTCGACCAGTGCTGGGATCTGCTGCGGCGGCGCCGCGCCCGGGAGGGCGCCGGTCAGGACCCGAGTGCCGAGCAGGTCCGCCCGCGTTCGGAGGTCGAATCGTACCTGCAGTGAGAATTCCGTCCGGTTCATGCCTGATCGGGACTGGCGCGTGCTGATTGTCCGGTGGTAAGGCTCGTCTAGCGTGACTCCATGACAAACCCCCCACCGGCCACCGGCTGGCCGCAACAGCCAGCCATGACCAGTCCGGCGCCGTACGGAACCGCACAGCAGCAGCCCTACCCGCCGCAGAACCAGCAGCAGTACGGCCAGGCCGCCGCGCCGCAGGGCCAGCAGTACGCGCCCCAGGGCCAGCAGCAGTACGGCCAGGCCACCGCGCCGCAGGGCCAGCAGTACGGCCAGGCGCAGCAGGGTCAGTACGCCCAGGGTCAGCAACCGCCTCAGGCGCAGCAGCACCCGCAGCAGCAGTGGGCGCAGGGCCAGTACCCGCAGGGCCAGCAGTACCCGCAGGGCCAGCACCCGGGTCAGGCGCAGCAGCAGTACGCGCAGGGTCAGCAGTGGGAGCAGGGCGGCACCTACACGGCGAGGTTCACCAAGCACACCGGCATGCTGATCCTCTGGCAGGACTCCACGGCGACCACCGAGGGCACGTTCGACGAGATCGTCGACGCCTACAAGTCCGCGCAGCTGCACTGCCTGTTGGCCGGCTGGTGGTCGATCAGTTCCGTCCTCGTCCTCAACTGGTACACGATCTTCAAGAACATGTACCGCTACATGAAGGTCAAGAAGCAGGCCGGGCGCTGAGCCCTCGGTGCCGGCCGGCGGTGCGCTGAACCCGGCGGCCGGCAC
>JBAUUM010000216.1:0-11300 GCA_049582705.1 Actinocatenispora sp. | reverse complement strand
GCTTCCTGTTGATCGGCGCGGTGCCGGACCGGCCGGTGGGCGTGCTGGTCGGCGCCGTGCTCGCCGGTGCGGCGACGCCGCCGCTGGAGCCGTGCCTGCGGGTGCTGTGGCCGGACATCGTGCCCGCGACCCGGCTGGAGATGGCGTACGCGATGGATTCCGGCGCGCAGGAACTGATCTTCGTCGGGGCACCGCTGCTGGTCGCCGGCCTGGTGGCGGTGGCCTCGCCGTCCGCCGCGCTGTGGGTGGCCGCGCTGCTCGGCGCGCTGGGCGTACTGGTGGTGGTCACCTCACCGCCGTCCCGGGCGTACCGGGCGCCCGAGCGGTCCGCCCACTGGCTCGGCCCGTTGCGCAGTCCCGGGCTGCTCGTGCTGTTCACCGGCCTGATCGGCGCCGGGCTGGCCATCGGCACCCTGAACGTCCTGGCCGTCTTCTACGCCGAGCAGCACCGGGTGCCCGGCGGCGCCGGCGCGCTGCTCGCCCTCAACGCGGCGGGGGCGCTCGGCGGCGCGATCGCGTACGGCGCGATGCGGTGGCGGATGCCGGTGCAGCACCGGGTGGTCACGCTGGCGACCGGACTCTTCGCGGGCTACGGCCTGCTGACCCTGCTGCCGAGCCCGCCGTACCTGGCGGTGCTCATGCTCGTCACGGGCGTGTTCCTCGCGCCGACGCTGACCGTGAGTTTCGTGCTGGTCGGCAGGCTCGCCCCACCCGGCACCACCACCGAGGCGTTCGCCTGGCTGGTGACGGTCTTCACCTCCGGCATGGCGGTGGGCGCCGCGGTGGTCGGCGCCATCCTGGAACGCGCCGATCCGCACTGGGCGGCGTCGTTCGGGGGGTTCGCCACCGCCGGCACCGTGCTCGTCCTGTTCCTCGGGCGCCGCGCGCTGCGAGCCCGGGAAGCGGCGCCGAGCGAACCGGGCGCGCCGGTCCCCGGCTGACCGCACGCCCGCAGGACGGCCCGTCCGGCAGCGACGGCGACATCGGTGGTTCGCCGCCGTGCCGACGCGGCGGCGAGGAATCATCGAGCCAGAACCGCCGTCGGTGTCGATCCGACGCGGCGCCGTTCGTGTAGAGGGTGCGGGCCGGCACCCGGCCGCCCGGGAGGCCAGGAGGAACACCAGATGAAGCAGTACCTGCTCAGCATGTACCAGCCCGACGGCGACCCGCCCCCGGCGGCGGTGCTGGAGCCGATCATGCGGGACCTGCGGGAGCTGGAACGCGAGATGAAGGACGCCGGCGTGTGGGTCTTCTCCGGCGGGCTGCACGCGCCGAGCACGGCGACCGTCCTTCGGTCCGCCGACGGCGACACCCTCACCACCGACGGGCCGTACCTGGAGGGCAAGGAGCACATCGGCGGCTTCACGATCATCGCGGTGCCCGACCTCGACGCCGCGCTCGACTGGGGCCGCCGGTACGCCCGGGCCGTCGCCCTGCTGCCCGTGGAGGTCCGGCCGTTCCAGGCTGGGAGCGGGGGCTGACGCCCGGCATGCAACCCGTGTCCGCCGCCGAGATCGACCGGGTGTTCCGCGAGGAGTACGGCCGGGCGGTGGCGGTGCTGGTCCGCGTCTTCGGTGACGTCGACATCGCCGAGGAGGCCGTGCAGGACGCGTTCACCACGGCGGTACAGCGGTGGCCGTCGGACGGCCTGCCGCCGAGCCCGGCGGGATGGATCATCACCACCGCGCGCAACCGCGCCATCGACAGGTTGCGCCGCGAGTCGACCCGGCACGACCGGCACGCCCAGGCGGCCCTGCTGCACGCCGACGACCAGCCACCCGTGGAGGGTGCCGTGCGCGACGACCGGCTCCGCCTCATCTTCACCTGCTGCCATCCCGCGCTCGCCCCGGCCGCCCGGGTGGCGCTGACGCTCCGGCTGCTCGGCGGGCTGAGCACCGCGGAGATCGCGCACGCCTTCCTGGTCCCCGAGCCGACCATGGCCCAACGACTGGTCCGGGCCAAGGGCAAGATCCGCGACGCGGGGATTCCGTACCGGGTGCCGTACGAGGCCGACCTACCCGAACGACTGCGCGCCGTTCTGGCCGTCGTGTACCTGGTCTTCAACGAGGGCTACGCGGCCAGTTCGGGCGACGCGCTGGTACGTACCGAGCTGTGCGCCGAGGCGGTACGGCTGGGTCGCCTGCTCGCCGAGCTCATGCCCGACGAGCCGGAGGTTCTGGGGCTGCTCGCGCTGATGCTGCTCACCGAGTCGCGACGGCCCAGCCGTACCGACTCCGGTGGTGACCTGGTGCTGCTCGCCGACCAGGACCGCGGGCGGTGGGACCGGGACCTCATCGACGAGGGGCAGGACCTGGTGCGCCGGTGTCTGCGGCGCAACCAGCCGGGGCCCTACCAGATCCAGGCGGCGATCAACGCCGTGCACAGCGACGCGCCCAGCATGGCCGACACCGACTGGCGGCAGATCGTCCGGCTCTACGACCAGTTCCTCGCGGTCAGCCCCACGCCGGTCGTGGCGCTGCACCGCGCGGTCGCGGTCGCCGAGGTCGAGGGCGCGGAGGCCGGGCTCGCCCTCGTCGACGACCTCGACCTGACCCGCCACCACGTGTACCACGCCGTCCGCGCCGACCTGTTGCGCCGGCTGGGCCGTACCGCCGACGCAGTACGCGCCTACGACGAGGCGCTCGCCCACACCGACAACGCCGCCGAGCGGGCGTTTCTGCGGCGCAGCCGCCGGGCACTGGCCCGCGCCCGGTGACCGTGACTCACGCGTGGTGCGTCGACACCACCTCGTACAACGCGGGTTCGGCCGTGGCGAGGTCACTGACCGCGCCCATGTGCTCCCGGGCCGTCGGGTCCGCCAGCATCGCCTCGAAGTCCGCTCTGCTGCGCCACTGCGCGTAGTTCACCACCCGGGAGCCGTCCACGCTGGCGTGGATGTTGGCGGAGACGAACCCGGGGCGGTGCCGCATCACCTGCTCGGTCGCCTCGACGAGCAGGTCGACCAGCCGCTGCTGGTCGACCTGGTCCACGGTGAACACGTTGATCAGGGTGGCGACGTCCTGCCCGGTGTCGATCGTGGTCGGTGCCATCGGTCCTCCTGGTGGCGGGCGCTCGGATGGTCCGCTTACGTCACCGGTACCCGGAGCGGCGCCGTCCACTCGTAGCGCACCGTTCCCGGGCTGTTTCCTCCGGCCGACGGTTTCTCCGGCCGGCGTGTCGATCGGCCGTGGGGCCGTTCGTGTAGGTGGTGACAGGGCCGCCGGCGCGGCCGGCACGAGTCCGACGAAGCGGAATCCTCGGGAGGACAGACCCATGACCGACGCCACGATCCTGCTGACCGACCTGGTGGTCGGCGAGTCCCCACGCTGGCACGACGACCGGCTGTGGTTCTGCCACTGGGGTGCCGACGAACTGGTCACCGTCGACATGCACGGGCACCGCGAGACGGTGCCGCTGGACCTGTCGGCGAAGCCGCAGTCGATCGACTGGCTGCCGGACGGCCGGCTGCTGGTCATCACGGGGACCCGCGAGGGTGCCGGGCGGCTGCTGCGCCAGGAACCGGACGGAACCCTCCTGCAGCACGCCGATCTCACCGGCTTCGGCCTGTCGAAGTGGAACGAGATCGTGGTGGACGGCCGCGGCAACATCTACGTGAACAACCTCTGCTTCGACTTCATGGCGTTCCTGGAACGCGTCAGGGACGCCGACGACCAGCAGCGGGCCTGGCAGGAACGCAAGGGGTACGAGCCCGGCATCATCGCGCTGATCACCCCGGACGGATCGGTACGGCAGGTCGCCGACGGCATCGAGTTCCCCAACGGCATGGTGGTCACGCCGGACAACCGGACGCTGATCGTCTCGGAGTCGTTCGCCGGCCGGCTCACCGCGTTCGACATCGCCGCGGACGGCGGGCTGTCGCGCCGCCGGGTCTGGGCGGACGACATCGGCCCGGACGGCATCTGCCTGGACACCGAGGGGGCCATCTGGACCACACCGGGCACCAACGCCTGTGTCCGGGTCCGCGAGGGCGGCGAGATCCTGGAACGGATCGAACTGGACCGGGCACCATTCGCGTGCATGCTCGGCGGGCCGGACGGCAGGACGCTGTTCGTCATGGCGGCCGAGTGGCATCCGGAGAACCCGTTCGGCGGGCCACGGACCGGTCGGGTGCTCACCGCCCCCGCCCCGGCGCCGCACGCGGGCCGACCGTAGCGCGGCGTGTGGTCAGGCGGTCGGTCAGGTGTGTGGGGTGTCGTCGGACGGCTGCGTCGGCACGGCCGTCCGGTCGTCGTCGGTGGCCTGCCGGGCACAGGCCGCACGGACCTCGGCGAGCATCGCGCGTACCGCGTCCACCCGCATCCGGTCCGGCCACATCTCCGCCTCGATCCGCCGCGGCGGCCAGTCCCGGACCGCGCGGGACACCACCCGGTCGTCCCGGTGCGCGACCAGCGCCAGGCGTGGCAGCAGGGCGATGCCCAGCCCGTGCGCGACGAGGGCCTGCATGGCCACGTAGTCGTCGGCGACCATGGTGATCGTCGGGGTGAAGCCGTACGGGGCCGCAGCCCGCTGCAGGATGTCCTCGAAGCTCTGGCTGCTGATGATCCAGGTGGCGTCGGCGAGGTCGCGCAGCGCGACGTCCCGGTGCCCGGTCAGCGGATGTCCGGCGGGCAGGACGACCCGCACCGGGTCCTCCAGCAACGCCACCCGGTGCAGCGGTGTCCGCCGGCCGGCGGGTTGGTGCGGCGCCGGGATCTCGTACCGGTAGGAGACCGCGAGGTCGGCCTCGCCGCGCCGTACCAGGGCCGTGGCGAGCGGCGGTTCGGCCTGGCTGAGCTGGATCTCCACGGCCGGGCGGGTCGCCCGCATCGCGGCCATCGCGGCCGGCACGATCGTCGCGCAGCCGCTGGGGAACGCGGCGATGCGGACCAGGCCGGTCTTCGATCCGACGATGTCGGCGAGGTCGCGCTCGGCGGTCTGGATGGAGCTGAGGATGCGGTCGGCGTGGGCGGTGAGCGCCTCACCCGCGGGCGTCAGGTGCGTGACCCGGCCGTTACGCACCACCAGGACGGTGCCGACCTCGCGTTCCAGGCTGCGCAGCTGGTAGCTGACCGCCGGCTGGCTGAAGCCGAGTTCCGCCGCGGCCGCGGAGAGCGAACCGGTCCGGGCGATCTCCTGGAGGAGCCGCAGGTGACGCGGGTCGAACATGCGGCAAGAGTAGGCGAACCGCGAGCTGGCCGGGCACCCGAGGCAGTTCCGTACGGCTGGCCGGCGTGTCCCGGATGCTGGGAGGGCAGCGACACCGACGGCCGCCACAACGAACCAAAATTAGGGTACTTCTCAGACTTAAGGGACGTATAACCAGTTCTTCGGTTTGGTGAGATAGCTTTTATTAGCTCTCAGCCGTGATGGGTCCTATCCTTCATCCGCATGGCGGACGAGGCACACGGAACCACTCGATGCGCTGGTCACGGCCATCCGGGCGGAACGCACGGCCGCCACGCGCCACGACGGGCGGAACGCACGCCGTGACCTGCCCGGCGCCGATCTCCGCCGATGGCGGGCGGTCACGGCCGGACCTCCGCCGGGCGAACACCCTCCGAACGACGCGTTCACGAAGGAGACCCATGTCTGTTCAGCGAACTGGCGTCCGCGCCCACCGGGGCCGCTACCGGATCCTCGCGGCCACGGCCGCGGCGGCGCTGGTCGGCGGCCTGGCCGCGTGCGGTTCGTCGACGCTGCCGCCGCCCGGTGACGCGAAGGGTGGTGGCACACCGTCGAAGCTCTCCCAGGAGCAGATCGTCAAGTCCGCCCCGGTCGCGCCCGATTCGGCGATCACCCCGGGCTCCTGGATGGCCAAGGTCCGCAAGCGCGGCACCCTGCTGGTGGGCGGCACCGACTCCGGTGCGCTGTTCTCCCAGAAGAACCCGGTGAGCGGCAAGATGGAGGGCTTCGACGCCGGGCTGTCGCAGATGCTGGCGAAGTACATCATCGGCAAGCCCACCACGAAGCTCTCGCTGACCACGGTGGACACCCGCGAGACCATGCTGCAGAACGGCACGGTGGACACCGTCTTCGCCACGTACACCATCACGCCGGAGCGGGCCGAGAAGGTGAACTTCGCCGGACCGTACTACGAGTCCGGTGACGCCATCCTGGTCAAGAAGGACAACAAGGAGATCAAGAAGGTCTCCGACCTCAACGGCAAGACGGTCGCCACCGAAGGCAACTCCACCGCGGCGGTGGACATCAAGAAGTTCGCGCCGAAGGCCAAGGTCCTGCTGTTCCAGGAGGACGGCGCGTGCGTCGCGGCGGTCAAGCAGGGCCGCGCCGACGCGTACGTGCTCGACCAGGCGATCCTGCTCGGCGACGCGCTGCACGACGACCAGCTCACCGTGGTCGGTCAGCCGTTCACCCAGGAGCCGTACGGCATCGGCCTGCCGAAGGACGACCCGGAGGCCAAGGCGTTCGTCAACGCGTGGCTGAAGAAGATCTTCGCCAACGGCGACTGGGCGAAGCTGTGGAAGGCCACCATCGGCACGCAGATCTCGGGCAACCCGCCGAAGCTGCCCACCATCGGCTCGGCCGACGGCTCCTGACGCGTCATGAACGACGTCGTCTCGCACATCGGGGTCCTCGTCGGGGGCCTCGGCGTCACCCTGGAGCTGTCGCTGCTGGGTTTCGCCGGCGCCCTCGTACTGGGGACCCTGCTGACCATCATGCGGGTCAGCCCGATCACCCCGCTGACCGTGGCCGGGACCGTGTACGTCGAAGTGTTCCGCAACGTCCCGCTGCTGGCGTTCCTGGTGCTGTTCGTGTTCGGCCTGCCCGACGCCGGGATCTCGTACTCGCTGTTCACCTCGGAGGCGGTGTGCCTGGCGATGTACTTCGCCGCGTACGTCTGCGAGGCGGTCCGGGCCGGCATCAACGCGGTGTCGGTCGGCCAGGCGGAGGCTGCCCGGGCGCTCGGCATGACCTTCTCCCAGTCGCTGGGCACGGTGATCCTGCCGCAGGCGTTCCGCACGATGGTGCAGCCGCTGGCGAACATCTTCATCGGCGTGGTCCTCGCCTCGTCG
Source organism: Actinocatenispora sp. (assembly GCA_049582705.1). GTDB lineage: Bacteria > Actinomycetota > Actinomycetes > Mycobacteriales > Micromonosporaceae > Actinocatenispora. Next base: position 4,266 of record JBAUUM010000216.1, on the reverse strand, counting down.
CTGGGCGCGGCGGTCGGGGTCAGTGAGCTGACCGGTCGCACCCAGGTGCTCGACCTCCAGTACGACGAGCCGGTCCCGACCTTCATCGCCGCGACATTGGGCTATGTACTGGTCACGCTGGCCGTGGCGCTGCTGGCGGGACGGATCCAGAAGCGGATGGCGGTGCGTCGATGAGCGGGACGAATCGGGTACTCTTCGACCCTCCCGGCCCCCGGGCCCGGCGCCGCATCCGGGTGCTGACGGTGGTGTCATTGCTGGTGCTGGCCGGGATCATCGCGCTGGGCACCGCGCAGTTCTCGTCCCACGGGCAGCTCACCGCGGACAAGTGGCGACTGTTCGGCATGTGGCCCTACCAGCGCTTTCTGCTGCAGGGGCTGCTGTTGACGCTGAAAGCCGCGGCGGTCGCGGCGGTACTGGCCCTGCCGTTCGGCGCGGTTCTCGCGCTGGGGCGGCTGTCGCCGAACCCGGTGCTGCGCCGGCTGTCGGACGGCTTCGTGGAGTTGTTCCGGTCGGTGCCGCTGCTGCTGGTGCTGTACGTGTTCCTGCTCGCGGTGCCGAAGGCCGGTTACACGTTCCCGGTGTTCTGGGAGCTGGTGATACCAATCGTGCTGTGCAGCTCGGCGCTGATCGCCGAGGTGTTCCGGGCCGGCATCCTGGCCATCGACCGGGGCCAGTCCGAGGCGGCGTTCGCGGTCGGCATGCGGCGCGGGCAGGCGATGCGCATGGTCGTCTTCCCGCAGGCGGTCCGGCTGGTCGTGCCGACGCTGGTGTCCCAGATGGTCAGCCTGCTCAAGGACACCACGCTCGGGTACGTGGTCAGCTATCCGGAGCTGCTCAACGAGGGCAAGGCGCTGGGCTCGTACACGCACAACTTCGTGCAGAGCTACCTCGTGGTGACCGCGGTCTTCGTGGTGCTCAACGCGGCCCTGTCGCAGCTGGCCCACGCGTTGGAACGCCGGGCGCAGCGTCGTCCCCGGGCCACCGGCGACTACGACGCGGGTGCGCAGGCACTCGACCCCCGGCCGGGCTCCGCTCCGGTCGGCACGTCGTTCGGCGCGCCGGATCACGCGCCGTCCGGGGCGGCGTAGCCGAACCACGGCAGGGGCCGCCGGGACCGGACTCCCGGCGGCCCCTGCCGTTCCCCGCGCCAGCCTTCCGTGTACGGCGCCGCGGGCCGTTCCCCGATGCCCGGCTCAGCCTTTCGGGTACCGCGCCCGACGGGCCGGGGCAGAGCGCGGGATCATGAGGAGGGCACCCAGACCCGCATCGCGCCGGGTTCACGGTTCGCCCAGGCGTAGTACGGGACGGCGGTCAACGACACCGGTTCCCCGGACGGCCGGGCGGCACCGGCCGGTGGGTAGGGCCAGTCGCCGGATCCGGTGCGGCGCCGATGGTGCCGGCCGGTCAGCTCGACCACGGTCACGCCGCCGAGCAGGTCCGGCCGCCACCGCCCGGTCAGGGGTTCCCCGGTGGGCACCGTGACGTCGTCGAGCCGTACGCCGGCGGGCTGGTCCACCGTCTCCAGGCAGTACACCAGCGGGCCGCGCTCGATCGCCACGCACCCGCGTACCGCGTCCACGCGCGGGTCGGCGACGGTCAGCCGTGGCGGCATCGGCAGGGTGAGCGTCGCGGTCTCCCCCGCCCGCCAGGCGCGGCTCAGGCGCAGGTAGCCGTCACGCACGTCGGCCTCCGCCGCGTCGCCGCCGACCCGTACCGACGCGTCCCGGCACCACGCCGGTACCCGCAGCGCGAGTGTCCACTGTGATCCGGGCGCGGCGGTCACGGTGATCTGCACGGTGTCCTGCCACGGATACCCGGTGGTCAGGCGCAGTTCGGCGGTGCCGTCGGGCATCGCGGCGGTGACGGTCCCGGACGCGTACTGCTGCACCTGGATCCCCGAGTCGTCCGCCGTGGCCAGGTAGTGGTTCAGGCTGGACAGCAGCCGCATGATGTTCGGCGGGCAGCAGGCGCACTTGTACCAGGGGGTACGCCGTGCCTCGCGGTTGGTGCCGCGGTCCTGGTGGTCGTCGCGGACCTGCAGCGGGTTGACGTAGAAGTACCGGCGGCCGTCGAGTGACACGCCCGAGGCGAAGCCGTTGTAGAGAGTACGTTCGATCAGGTCGGCGAACCGGGCCTCCCCGGTCAACAGCAGCAGCCGCCAGCTCCACTGCACCGACGCGATCGCGGCGCAGGTCTCGCAGTAGGCCCGTTCGGCCGGCAGCTCGTACGGGTCGCCGAACGCCTCGTCGGTGTGGTGGGCGCCGACACCGCCGGTCAGGTACGTGCGGGTGGCGACCATCTCGGTCCACTGGCGCAGCATGGCGGCGCGCAGCCGGTCGTCGTCGGTCTCCGCGACCAGGTCGGTGACACCGGCGTTGAGGTACAGCTGCCGCACGGCGTGGCCGGCGACGGTGGCCGCGGTACGCACCGGCTCGTGGTCCTGGAAGTAGGCCGCGCCGAACGTCTGGTCGCCGGTGAGACCGTGGCCGCGCCGGTCCACGAAGAACCCCGCGAGGTCGAGGTAGCGGGCCTGTCCGGTCTCGCGGTACAGCTCGACCAGCGCGGTCTCGATCTCCGGGTGGCCGCCCACTCCGTCGCGGGCGTCGGGGCCGAACTCGGCGTCGATCCGGTCGGCGACGCGCCGGGCGACGTCCAGCAGGGAGATGTCCCCCGCGGCGCGCGCCCAGGCCACCGCCGCCTGGATCAGGTGGCCGGCGCAGTAGAGCTCGTGTCCCCAGGCCAGCTCGACGAACCGCCGGTCCGGCTTCGTGACCTGGTAGTAGGTGTCCAGGTAGCCGTCGGGTTGTTGGGCGTCGGCGAGCAGGCCGATGATCCTGGTGGCGCGGTCGCGCAGCGGCCCGGACGGCGCGCGGCCCAGCTCCCACCCGACCGCCTCCAGCCACTTGTGCACGTCGGAGTCCTGGAACGGGTAGTCCCCCTGGTACTCGCCGGTGGCCGTGCCCGCGGCGAGCTGCAGGTTGTGCAGGTTCCCGGCGCGGTCGAGCTGCTCGGCACCGTCCGGAATGCTGACGTCGCGGTTGATCCGCTGTCGCTCGGCCCAGAAACCGCCGTCGACCCGCATCGGCAGGGGCCGCAGCGCGGCGACTCCGGCCGCCGGAAGCCGTACGGGTCCGGTACCGCCGGTGTCCGCGCGCTGGTCGCTCACCCGTGCTCCCCTCCACGCCCGGCTCCCGCGGTCCGGGCCGTGTGTGTCGCCGATCGTCCACGACTCTCCCCCACGCGGGTGAGGGCACCCGCAGTCGCGAGGGAGCCGCCCGACGCCCCGTCACCGGCATGGTGCTGGTGGGACGAGGGGAGTCGACACATGGTGGACACAGTCACGGTACGCGGCCGGGCACCGAGGATCAGCTGGTCGCCTCGGTGGGCCGCGCCGTTCGCGTTGGCGTGGTCGGTTCTGTCCGGGCCGGTGGGGGTGTACTGGGCACTCGGCGGCCACGCCGGATACGAGTACGGATCGTCGTTCGCGCATGCCCGTACGGTCGGCGTGGTGCTGGTCGTGGGATGCGCCGGTGGCGCGTTGGCCGCGGTCGCGATGGCCCGACGGTGGCGGCGCGTGTCATGGCTGCCGGCGGGCTTCGGTGCGGTGATGGCCCTGACCCTGCTCGTCTTCGCGCCGGGACGGCTGCTGCTGGACGTGCTCCAGCTCGCGCTCGGGGTGGTGCCGGACCGGGCCGGCCTCGTCTTCCGGCTGTGGGGTCTGATCGGCGGGTTGGCCTGGGGTGCCGCGGCGGTCGTCCACGCCCGATGGGTACGGTCCGCGTGTGTGTCCTGCGGCCGTCGGGGGCCGGGATCGGATGTCCCGGCGGCGTGGTGGCGGTGGGCGATCACGGCCGCGACCGTCGCTCCGCTGCCGTACAGCCTGCAACGGCTCTGCTGGGCGTTCGGCATCCCCTTCGGGATTCCCGCAACGGACCTGCACACGATCCGCACCATGCTCGGCGGGTACGCGGTCATCGGCCTCTTCGTCCTGAGCGGACTCACGGAGGCGGGCGCCCTGCTGGTCCACGGGCTCGGTCGTCCCTGGGGCCAGACCTACCCCCGCTGGATCCCGGTACTGGGCGGCCGGCCGGTGCGGCCCCGGTCGGCGGTGGTTCCGGGTGCGGTGGCCGCGCTGCTGCTCACCGCGATGATCGGCGTCGTCCTGCAGAGCATGTTCTCCGGTGAGAGCCAGGATCCGTGGCTGGAGAACCTCGACTCCGCCGACCGGATGATCGGCAATGTCCTGCTGGTACTGCTGATGTCCTG
>JBAUUM010000215.1:0-1542 GCA_049582705.1 Actinocatenispora sp. | reverse complement strand
CGGTGATCCCGTCGGACAGGCCGCCCTCGCCGGACTCGGAGACGAGTACGACGGCGTCGGTCGGCTCTCCATGATCAGTGTTGCTGACCGTCACAATGGCTCTCCAAACGCTCACTGGGCCCCAGGTACCGATGGCGTCGGATCTCCGGTCGGGCGATTCTCACGCCCACCGGGACAATCAGATCTCCGGTGCTGTCACATTCCGCACAGCTGCCGCCATCGTAGGTGACAAGGCCCTCGCGGCACCTTCTCCGGACCGCGAATCAAGTCATTTCACCGGTACTCTCTTGCAATTCGCTTGCGGAATACTTTCGCGCGGAGCCCTCGACTCCCCGCGCGTTCTGCGGTATACAGCGACCACTTCACAAAAATGATCAGCGGAGGGTAACGAGCGTGGAGACGGTCTCGCTGGGACGGACGGACATGCGGATCACCCGGGTCGGATTCGGCGCCTGGGCCACCGGCGGCGCCGGCTGGAAGTTCGCCTGGGGGGCGCAGGACGACGACGAATCCGTGGCGGCGATCCGCCGGGCGCTGGAGGGCGGGGTGAACTGGATCGACACCGCCGCCGTGTACGGGCTCGGGCACTCCGAGGAGGTCGTCCGGCGCGCGCTGACGGGTGTCCCGGACGCCGACCGGCCGTACCTGTTCACCAAGTGCGGCATCCGCTGGGACCCGGCCGACCCCACCGCCCGACCCACCCGGGTCGGCTCCCCCGCGTCGCTGCGTGACGAGGTGGAGGCGTCGCTGCGCCGGCTCGGCGTGGAACGCATCGACCTCTACCAGATGCACCAGCCGGCCGAGGACGGTACGCCGCTGGAGGAGTACTGGTCGACGCTGCTGGAACTGAAGGCCAGCGGCAAGGTCCGCGCGGTCGGGCTGTCCAACCACCGGGCCGCGCAGCTCGACGTGGCCGAGAAGCTGGGCCACGTGGACACGCTGCAACCGCCGTTCTCGGCGGTGCACCGGGACGCCGCCGACGAACTGGCCTGGTGCGACGCCCACGACACCGGCGTGATCGTGTACTCACCGATGCAGGCGGGCCTGCTCACCGGGAGCTTCAGCGCCGAACGCGCCGCCACGCTGCCCGACGACGACTGGCGGCACGCGCATCCGGACTTCACCGGCGACGCGTTGCGCCGCAACCTGACCCTCGCCGACGGGCTCGGCGCCATCGCGGCCCGGCACGGGGTGTCCACCGGCGCGGTCGCGGTCGCGTGGACGCTGGCCTGGCCGGGTGTCACGGGCGCGATCGTCGGCGCGCGCAGCGCCGGCCAGGTCGACGGCTGGCTGCCCGCCGGCACCCTGCGACTCACCCCGGCCGAACTCACCGAGGTCGCGGACCTGATCACCACCTCGGGCGCCGGCTCCGGGCCCGTCTCCCCCGCCTGACTCCACCACGACCCCCGCTCGCCCACCCGCCACCGCACCCCGGCATCCTGCGCCCGCACCACCCGGCGCGCATTTTCCCGCTTTCTACGTAATGTCCGCTCTGACGAAACGTAGAAAGCGGGCAAATGCATAGACCGCCTCGCCCCAGAT
>JBAUUM010000214.1:0-7512 GCA_049582705.1 Actinocatenispora sp. | reverse complement strand
GGCCCACCGAGCGCGCCGGCCAGGGCGAGCAGGCCGGCCGTCGCGCCGGCTGCGGCGTACGAGCCGGTCCCGGCGTGCACCAGCACGATGACGCCGAGGTTGAGCATCGCGGAGCCGAGTCGGATCGGCAGGGAGAGCAGGTAGAAGGCGGCAGCGCCGGGTAGCCGTGCGAGTGTCCGGTAGCGGAGCAACGCGGCGGGGAGCACATGCCGCCGGCCTGACACGGCCGGCACGGCGGGTCCTTTCCGCTGCCGGCGGGCCCAGCCCCGTGGGGTCCGGCGAGGAGGTCCGTCGCGGGCGTCCGCGGTGCTCGACGGAAAGCCTCGAAGGCCAGTGGTCGTCCATGTCGACGGGGGACGGGGACGCGCATCCCCTCGTCGGCCACACCCGGCAGGATCACGGTGTGTACGGCCCGACTGTACTGCGTGGCCGCGCCGCGCTGTCAACCGCGCCGCGGCGACCGACCGCGAGGACCGACGGGTCGGCCGGGGTGGCGGACCGGTCCGGGCATCCACCGGTACGGGCCACGTGCCGGACCGCGGGCGGTGGCGTGCGCCGGACGGGGCTGCGGGGGCGACGGGCGGGGCGGCGTGGTGACGGGCGGATAGGTTCGGCGGTCCCTGCGGAGGAGGCCACATGGATCTGGCGGAGTGCGCGGACCGGGCGCGGGTGGTGCGCGACCTGTACGACGAGCTGAACGCGAGGGACCGGGGGCGCACCTGGACCCGGGAGGAGTTCGCCCTCGGTTTCGTGGGTGACGTCGGCGACCTGGCCAAGCTGGTGATGGCCGCGGAGGGTGCGCGGGAGGTGCCCGGCGGTCGGGCCGCCCTCGGTCACGAGCTGGCCGACTGCCTGTGGTCGGTGTTGACCTTGGCGGAGAAGTACGACGTCGACCTGGCCGCGGAGTTCGCCAGGACGATGGACGACCTGGAAACTGGCTTGCGGGGGCGTCTGGCCGGCCCGGGATACTCGACGGATGACCGAGATACGCCGGCTGGCGGGCGATGACTGGGCGTTGCTGCGGGACGTGCGGCTGGCCGCGCTGACCGACGCGCCGTACGCGTTCGCGTCCACGGTGGAACGCGAGGCCGCCTTCGACGAGTGGCAGTGGCGGGGCAGGTTGGCGTCGTCGTCCACGACGTTCGCCGCGCTGGGTGACGGCAGGCCGGTCGGGATGGTGACGGGCCTGCCGGAGGAGTCGGGCGACGTCCATCTGGTCGGGATGTGGGTACGCGCGGAGGTCCGCGGCACCTCGGTCGCGGCGAACCTGGTGTGGGCGCTGGTGAGCTGGGCGCGCGAGAGCGAGGCCCGGGCGGTACGGCTGTGGGTGGTGTCCGCGAACGACCGGGCGCGGCGCTTCTACCAGCGCCTCGGTTTCACCAGTACCGGCGTGCGGCAGCAGATGCCGGAGAACCCGTCGATCGCCGAGGAGCAGCTGCGGCTGACCCTGTGAGCTGGGCCTCCGGTCGACCCACCGGCCGCCGGCCGGCCACGCGCTGTCACGATGGCACGATGACCTCAACTCTCCAGACGTCGCCCGCCGTCGACCGCCTCGACCTGCTGGCGGACCCGGTCGCCGCGGCGCTGCGTGGCTGGCCGGCCTCCGGGAGCCCGGTCGCCGATCTGCTGGTGGCGCCGATCGATCCGGGTCTGGCGAACACGGCCGAGTTCTGCGCGCACTACGGCATGTCGCTCGACTCCTCGGCGAACTGTGTGGTGGTGGCCGGGAAACGGTCCGGTGAGCTGCGGTACGCGGCCTGCGTGATCCTGGCGACCACCCGCGCCGACGTGAACAACCGGGTGCGGCGGCGCCTGGAGGCCCGTAAGGCGAGCTTCGCGCCGATGGACGACGCGGTGGCGGCGACCGGGATGGAGTACGGCGGCATCCCGCCGATCGGCCTGCCGGCGGACTGGCCCGTCCTGGTCGATCCGGCCGTACTGGCGGCCGGCCAGGTGGTGATCGGCAGCGGGCTGCGCCGGAGCAAGCTGTTGGTCCCGGGCGCCGTGCTGGCGGAACTGCCGAACGCTGAGGTCATCGAGGGTCTGGGGACACCGGTTTCCACCGACTGACCGCAGTTATCCACAGTGATAGCAGTTATCCACACGGGCATCCACAGCTCCTGTGGACAGACTTGTGGAAAACTTCGATGGTGGTCCTGACCTGCGGAAACAATGCCCACTCGACGCGCCGTCAACGGTCGCCGTCGATGTTGCACGTGAAACATCAATCGACGTACGGCGCTGCCAGGTCAAGGTTTGTGGATAACTCAGTGGATAACTCGGGCCACTGTGCATGGGGCTCGGGTCGGGCTCGCGGCGATATGTCCGGCTCTGTGAATGGAAAGCGCTGTCCGAGCGGTCGGCGCAGCGCGACATTCCCCGTAGTACGCGCGATGACGGGCAGACCGTGGTGTCGGGCCACGGTCCGCCCGGCATCGGCACCAGGCGGCCAGCCGGGGTGATCCTGGGTGAAGCGCGATCGTGCGTGACGTGTCCGACCAACACGCCGACGGCCCCGACACGCCGGCGTGTCCACCAGCCGCCCGGCCTGGTGCCAGCGCCGACCCGCCGGAGCGTCAGGCCGTGAGCCGCGCCGCCAGCCCGTCCAGCGGTACCTCGGTGGTCTCGCCGGTGCGCCGGTCCCGCAGCTCCACGAGTCCGGCGGCGAGCCCGCGGCCGACCACGACGATCGTCGGCATGCCCAGCAGCTCCGCATCGGTGAGCTTCACCCCGGTCGAGACACCCGCCCGGTCGTCGACCAGCACCCGCAGGCCCCGCCCGGCCAGGTCCTCGCCGAGCGCGAGTGCCGCCTCGGCACGTCCCGCGCCGACCGCCACGACGTGCACCTGGCACGGCGCGACCGACGCGGGCCAGCAGAGCCCCTTGTCGTCCAGCGTCTGCTCGGCGATGGCGCCGACGGCGCGGGTCAGCCCGATCCCGTACGAGCCCATCGTCACCCGGATGCTCCGGCCGTCCGGCCCGAGCGCGTCCAGCCCGAACGCGTCGGCGAACCGGCGACCGAGCTGGAAGATGTGCCCCACCTCGATGCCGCGCTCGATGCTCAGCGGGCCGGCGCACCGCGGGCAGGGGTCGCCGACCCGGATGGCCGCCGCCTCGATCAGCCCGTCCGGAGTGAAGTCCCGGCCGCACACGACGTCGACGGCGTGCCGGTCCGCCTCGTTGGCGCCGGTCACCCACGCGCTGCCGTCGGCGACCCGGGGATCGACCAGGTACCGGATGCCGAGCTTGGCCAGCGTCTGCGGGCCGATGTACCCGCGTACCAGGTCCGGGTGGCCGGCGAAGTCGTCGGCCTCGAAGAGCGTCACCTCGGCCGGGTACAGCGCGGCGGACACCCGCCGCAGGTCGACCTCGCGGTCCCCGGGCACGCCGATGACCAGCACCTCGGTGTCTGTGGACCCCGGCTGGCGCACGGTCACCACGACGTTCTTCAGCACCCGCTCGGCGGTGGTCGGCCGGCCGGCCGCGGTCAGGGCGGCGACCAGGTCCTCGACGGTGGCGGTACCCGGGGTGTCGACCACCTCGGCGGCGGCGTGCGCGTCCGTCACGGGCTCGGCCCGCCGCGTCTCGACCGCCTCCGTGTTCGCGGCGTAGTCGCAGGCCGGGCAGCGCACGATGGTGTCCTCGCCGGCGGCGGCGGGCGCCACGAACTCCTCCGACACGCTGCCGCCCATCGCCCCGGACATGGCGTTGACCGGCAGGTAGCGCAGCCCGAGCTGGTCGAAGATCCGTCGGTACGACTCCCGGTAGCGGGCGTACGACGCGGACAGACCCTCGTCGGTCAGGTCGAACGAGTACGCGTCCTTCATCAGGAACTCGCGCCCGCGCAGCACGCCGGCACGGGGCCGCTGCTCGTCCCGGTACTTCGTCTGCACCTGGTAGAGGAAGACCGGGAAGTCCTTGTACGACGAGTAGAGGTCGCCGACGAGCTGGGTGAACATCTCCTCGTGCGTGGGTCCGAGCACGTACCGGGCGCCGCGCCGGTCGGTGAGCCGGAACATGTCCGGGCCGTACTCGTCGAGTCGGCCACTGGTCCGGTACGCGTCCGGCGGCAGCAGCGCGGGGAAGGAGACCTCCTGCGCGCCGATCGCCGACATCTCCGCACGCACGATCCGCGCGACGTTGTCCAGGATCATCCTGCCGAGCGGCAGCCAGGTGTAGATCCCCGGCGCGGTGCGTCGGACGTACCCGGCGCGGACCAGCAGCTTGTGGCTGGCCACCTCGGCGTCTGCGGGATCCTCCCGCAGCGTGCGGACGAACAGGCTCGACATACGTAGCAACATGCGCAGAGTGTGGCAGCGACGCTGCCGAGCGGCATGTCAATTCCGGCGGCCGGGAGCGGCGGCTCGGCCTCGCGGGCCCGAAGGCAGGGCGTCCGCGCCCGGGGCAGGGCCGTCCGCCGGGCCGCTCGCCGCGCCGCCGTACCGTAGCCAGGTGACGGTGTGGGCAGGACGGGAGGCACTCGGGTGACCGGCGGGCAGTGGACGAGATTCGTCGCGTTGGGGGACAGCTTCACCGAGGGCATGAGCGACCTGAGGGGCGACGGCACCTACCGCGGCTGGGCCGACCGGGTGGCGGAGGTACTGGCGGCGACGAACCCCGAGTTCCGCTACGCGAACCTCGCGATCCGTGGCCGGCTGTTCAAGACCGTGGTGAACGAGCAGGTACCGAGCGCGATGCGGATGCTGTGGCACGACCGGCCCGACGGCCCGGACACCGAGCCGGCGCCCGGTCGGAGCCTGGTCAGCTTCGCCGCCGGGGGCAACGACGCGTTGCGGACCGGGTTCGACCTGCCCACGATCGCCGGACGGTTGGACTGGGTGGTGGGCCGCCTGATGGACGCCGGTGCCACCGTCCTGCTGCTGACCGGCGCGGACGTGACGTTCGTGCTGCCGGGCCGACGGATCGTCCGGCCCCGCGCGGAGGCGTACAACGACGTGATCCGGCAGACCGCGGAACGGCACGGCGCCGTACTGGTGGACCTGTGGCCGGACCCCGGTTTCGCCGACCGGCGGATGTGGAGCGTGGACCGGCTGCACCTGTCGTCCCGCGGGCATCAGCGTGCCGCGGCCCTGGTACTGGCCGGGCTGGGAGTGGCGACCGATCCGGCCTGGACGGCGGAGCTGCCCGTGGCGCCGCCCCGCCCGTGGCTCGCCGAGCGCGGTGACGACCTGCGCTGGGCTGGTCGGTACTTCGCGCCATGGGTGCGGCGCCGGCTCACCGGACGGTCGTCCGGCGACGCGGTCACCGCGAAGCGGCCCACGTTGGACCCGTTCGCGGAGCCACCCCGCTGATGGGGGTCCGCCGGGTCGAGGTCCGCCGCTCGGCCGCTCGGGCCGCTCGGCCGGGCACGACGATCACCGGCCCGCGCGCCCGGTGATCCGGGCCGGGCATGCCGATGATCCGGCCGGGCGCATGGCGCCCGGTCTCAGGTCCGGCTCAGCTCGTGCGGCTCGGCTCCCGCGGCTCAGCGAAGCTGGCGCCGGCTGGGGCTGTTGACCGACTTGCGAACCCGGCCCGCGATGTAGACGACACCGCCGACGATCAGGGCGCCGATCAGCACGTAGAACAGCACACCGATCACTGCCTTGAGCGCCCACACCACCAGCGCGCCGGCCACGAACAGGCCAACCACCAGGAGGGCCGCCATCAGTAGCGCCTTCACCTCAATGCCCCCTCATTTGCGGCGGCCCACCTGGTCCGCCTGCCACTTTCCATGGTGACCGGTCGCGGGCCGTACCGCCATGGGGTGGATCCCTGATCCTCCGCGGCGGCGCCGTACCGTCCCAGGGCGGACGGTACGGCGCGGGATGCGTTCGGCGTCCGGTACGGGCCGTGCGCGTATCCGTCGGATGTGATCGCGTCGGCTGTCCGGGAAGCGCATCCGGCGCCTGGCGGGAGATCGAGGTGACCGCGTCCTGCGGGGCGGGCCGCGTCCTGCGAGGTGGCCGGCTGACGGCGGCCATGACGGCGCTTGGCGTCAAGGAGGTGGCCCGGCAGAGCGGGAGCGGACGTGCCGGCGTCGGCTGCTCGGGGATGGCCCGGTGTCTGACCGGGTGGACGTGACCGGCCCCGACACCCGGTGTCTGGCCGGGCGGACGTGATCGGGCCGGCGCGACGGGGCCCCGTGCGCGCCGGGACGTGCGGCAAGCCGGAGCCGGCACGGTTCATTTCGGGAAAATGCAGAAACCCGGGGCCGCCCAGGTTCAGCATTTTCCCGTTTTCTACCAATCCACTGTGGACGCCATAACGTACAAAGCGGGATGCCCACGGTGGTGTGCCGCTCGGCCGCTCGGCCGGCCGCCGCTCGTCGCCTGCCGCTCGTCGCTGTCGCCCGCGGTGGTGTGAGTCGATCGCCGCACCATCGCGGATCCTGGTCGGCTCCCTCGAGGTCGGGGTTCCGCGCACCGGGCCGCCGGCCGGTCGGTTGTCCTCAGTGGACGGTGTCGCCGGACCGGGCGTGGCAGGTACGGGCGCGTTCGCGCTGCTCTCGCGGCCATGGCGGCGCGGACGCGCAGGTCGAGGGGCGGCTACGCTGTCGCGATGACCGCGGAGCAGTCGAACGGGCGCCGCAGCCGGCGCGAGGAGATCCTGGACGTCGCCGTGGACTTGTTCGCGCGGCGCGGGTACCACGGCGTCTCGATGGATGAGATCGGCAAGGCGGCGGGCGTCACCGGGCCGGCGCTGTATCACCATTTTTCCGGCAAGGAGGCGATGGTCGCCGCCGCCCTCATCCCGGTCAGCGAGGAACTGCTGGCCGCCGGGAAGAGTCGGATCGCCACCGCGGACGGCCCCGCCGCGGCGCTGGACGCGCTGCTGGACTTCCACGTCGAGTTCGCGCTCGCGCATCCGGCCGTGATCACGTTGCACCTGCACGAGCTGGACCGGCTCCCCGACGAGCCGCGCCGCGAGATCCGCCGGTTGCAGCGCCTGTACGTCGAGGAATGGGTGTCCGTGCTCAGCGGGCTCCGGCCCGACCTGAAGCAGGGCGAGGCCCGGGTACTCGCCCATGCGGCCTTCGGCCTGATGAACTCGACGCCGTTCATCGGCGCGGAGATCGACCATCAGCGCCGCGCGGACCTGCTGCAGGCGGCCACCCGTTCGGCCCTGCTGTCCTGACCCAGCGCCCCCAGCGCCTCAGCGCCTCAGCGCCTCAGCGCACCAGCGCACCAGCGCCCGGCGCCCCAGCGACCGGCGGACCGTCAGCGGTTGACGACGGTACGTGATGGAACGACCCGGCCTGCACCACTGTGTGCCGGATGTCGGACAGACGCTCGATTCCGACCGGTCGACGCGCCGATAATTCCCCTTCGTGGAGTCCGACTCGGAGGCAGCCGCGTCCTTCGCCGATCTGCTCGGCGCGACCCGCGCCGCGGCCGGTCTGACCCAGGAGGAACTGGCCGAGCGTGCGCAGTTGAGCGTGCGGGCCGTCAGCAACCTGGAACGCGGTGAATCGGCCCGGCCCCGGCGCGGCACCCTCGACCGGCTCTCCCA